>CAYMFV010000125.1:0-7772 GCA_964389745.1 uncultured Planctomycetales bacterium
CCACCTGCGCGCCCCCCCCCCTGCCGGCCCGGCTGAGGTGGGGCAGACCGCCCGCCCCGAGCGCGGGCGGGCGGCGCGCCTCGGCCCCGAGGCCAGGTGGTTCGCCCCCGAGCCCCTGGACCTGCCCGCGCCGGCGGTCCGGCCGCTCCTGGCCGCCGGGGGCACCCGGCTCCTCTTCCACCGCCCCGACCCGTACGGCCACCTGCGGCTGCGCTACGCCGAGGCCGGGCCCGACGGTGGCTTCGTCGAGCAGGGCCCCGCGCCCGGCAGCCTCCATCCCGGCGCCACCGCCCTGGTGGCGAGCTCCCTGGCACCGGCCGGGGACGAGCTGTGGCTGACGGACAGCGCGGGCCTCGACCCTCTCCAGGCCCGCCGGACCACCGCCGCCCTGACGGCCTCCGTCTCGTCCCTCTCCGCCGGCGCCGGCGGGCGGGTGGACTTCGCCCTCGACGCCGGCCTCCTCTGGGCCGGCGCCCCCTACCTGCTGCTGGCCGGAGGCTCCGGCCCGGCGCCGGGGATGCACGTCCGGGACGCCGTCCTGCCCTTCGCTCCGGACTTCGGCACCCTGTGGCTCCACCGCCGCCTGGGCCACCCCGCCTTGAACGGCTTCCAGGGCAACCTCGACCCGGCCGGAGTCGCCGCCGCCGCCCTGGACCTGGCGCCGGGCAGCCACGTGCCTCCGGCCTTCCTGGGCCGGACCTGGCGCTTCGCCTTCCTCGCCGTCCAGGGGCTCCATGCCTTCGCCAGCAACGCGGTGGAGCTCGAGCTCACGCCCTGACGTCCGCCGAGGCGCCAGGGCAGGGCGTTTCCCCGTCGGGATCCAGATCGGGAAGGAAGCTTCCTCCTGGTGTCCCCGAGAGGACTCGAACCTCTGACCTGCGGTTTAGGAAACCGCTGCTCTGTCCTGCTGAGCTACGGGGACCTGGGAAGGCCACGAGTCTAGCGCCGAGGGGCGCGGCGGCAAATCCACCCGCTTCGCGTTGGAATACCCTTGGCCCTTCCGCCGGTGGGGACTAGTCCAGCAACGGAGGGATGGAGCCTCAGGTGGAGAAGGACTACACGCACCTCGCGCGGGCCGGACAGCGGGCGAAGAGCCTGTGGCTGTTCCTGGCCATCGCCGGTCTCGCCGCGCCCCTCCACGCCCAGGAGAACGAGGACTGCCTGGCCTGCCACGAGATCGAGGGCCTGAAGATGCAGCGGGACGGGCGCGAGGTGGACCTCAGCGTCGACCCGGAGCGCTTCGCCGAGAGCCTCCACGGCGGCCTGGACTGCGTGATCTGCCACGCCGACCTGATGGGCCAGGAGGAGTTCCCCCACGCCCAGGGCCTGGAACGGGTGGACTGCCTCCAGTGCCACGACGACGAGGACGGACCGGTGACCGCCTGGCGGGAGAGCACCCACGGCCAGGAGGCGGCCAAGGGCAATCCCCTGGCGCCCCTCTGCCAGGACTGCCACGGCAGCCACTACATCGTCCCCCTCGACGAGCCCGATTCGGCCACCGCTCCCTTCAACATCCCGGCCATGTGTGCCCAGTGCCACGCCGAGGGAGCACCGGTGGAGCGGGTCTACGACCTGCCCCAGGAGCAGATCCTCAAGCGCTACCGGCAGAGCATCCACGGAGAGGGCCTGTACAAGCAGGGGCTGGTGGTGACGGCGGTGTGTTCGAGCTGCCACACCGGTCACTCCATCCTGCCCCATACCGACCCCCGCTCCACGATCCACAAGGACCGGGTCACGGGCACCTGCATGCAGTGCCACGGCCTGATCGAGGAGGTGCACCGCAAGGTCATCGCCGGCCAGCTCTGGGAGCGGGAGGGGGCAGTGCCGGTGTGCGTGGACTGCCACTCCCCCCACGAGGCCCGGCGCGTCTACTACGACACCAACATGGCCGACGCGGACTGCCTGGGCTGTCACGCCCGGGAGGACCTCCGGGCCAGCGCCGACGGCCGCGCCCTGACGGTGTCGGCGGAGGAGCACCAGCGATCGGTCCACGGCCGCAAGGGCGTCACCTGCTCCCAGTGCCACGCCGACGTCAGCCCCTCCGAGGAGAGGGCCTGCTCCACGATCACCGGCAAGGTCGCCTGCGACACGTGCCACGAGGCCCAGGTCCGGGACTACGAGTCGGGCCGGCACGGCCGGCTGCACGCCGTCGGCGACGAGAACGCGCCCTACTGCACCGATTGTCACGGCACCCACGGCATCCTGGAGAGCAGCCTCCCGGACGGGGCGACGCCGGCGATCGCCGCTCTGGTGCGCAGCTCGCCCACCTACACCCGGAACGTCCCGGACCTGTGCGCCCGCTGCCACCGGGAGGGCGCGCCGGCGGCCCGGCGCTACCTCGGCCCCGAGGAGCACATCGTCGCCAACTATCGGATGAGCATCCACGGCCGCGGGCTCCTGGAGAGCGGGCTCACGGTCACCGCCACCTGCGCCGACTGCCACACGCCCCACAAGGAGCTGCCGGCCAGCGATCCCGAGTCCTCGGTCTCGAAGGCGCACATCGCCGATACCTGCGGGCACTGCCACGAGGGCATCGAGGACCTGTACGCCCGGAGCGTCCACTCCACCACCGGCAATCCCGACTACGTCCAGCTCCGGGGGATGCCGGAGCTGCCGCACTGCAACGACTGCCACTCCTCCCACACGATCCCCCGCTCCGACCTCCCGGCCTTCAAGTTCGGCGTCATCGAACAGTGCGGCAAGTGCCACGAGGAGGTGGCGGCCACCTACTTCGAGAGCTACCACGGCAAGGCCACCGAGCTCGGCGCCACGACCCGGGCCAAGTGCTACGACTGCCACAACGCCCACGACATCCTGCCGCCGGAGGATCCGAACTCCCCCCTGAGCAAGGAACACATCGTCCAGACCTGCGGCCAGTGCCACGAGGGCTCCAACCCCGGCTTCGCCGCCTACATCGCCCACGCCGACCACCGCAACCGGGAGCGCTACCCGGCTCTCTACTACGCCTGGCTGGTGATGACCTCCCTGCTGGTGGCGGTCTTCGTCTTCTTCGGCCTGCACCTGCTGGCCTGGCTGCCGCGCTCCTGGAAGCTGCGCCGGCAGCACCAGGCCGAGCTCGCGGCCATCCCCCGGGAGCCGAAGCAGTTCCTGCGCTTCCCCCGCTTCTACCGGGGCATGCATGCGACCGTGATCGTCAGCTTCTTCGGTCTGGCCATCACCGGCATGACCCTGAAGTTCGCCCATGCCGGGTGGGCTCGTTTCCTCGCCCACGTCTTCGGCGGCGTCACCGGCGCAGGTCTGATCCACCGCCTGTGCGCCCTGGTGACCTTCGGCTACTTCTTCACCCACATCGGCGACGTCCTGCTCCGCTGGCGGCGAAGCGGCAAGAGCGCCCGGGCCTTTTTCTTCGGGCCCGACACCCTGGTGCCGCGCTGGTCGGACCTCCGGGAGCTGGCGGCCACCGTCCGCTGGTTCCTGGGCCGGGGTCCCATGCCCCGCTACGGCCGCTGGACCTACTGGGAGAAGTTCGACTACTTCGCCGTCTTCTGGGGGGTGGCGGTCATCGGCAGCACCGGCCTGTTCCTGTGGTTCCCCGAGTTCTTCACGCGCCTCCTGCCGGGTTGGGCCATCAACGTGGCCACCATCATCCACAGCGACGAGGCCCTGCTCGCCACCGGCTTCATCTTCACCATCCACTTCTTCAACACCCACCTCCGGCCCGAGAAGTTCCCCATGGACCCGGTGATCTTCACCGGCCGGATGACCATGCGCGAGCTGAAGCACGACCGCAGCCGCCTGTACCAGGAGCTGCTGGCCAAGGGCGAGCTGGAGGAGCACCTCGTGGATCCGGCTACCGAGCCTTTCCTCAAGGGTGCCCGCTTCTTCGCCTACACCGCCCTGCTGGTCGGTGTCACGCTGGTGGGCCTGATCGTCTACGCCCTGCTCACAGCCTGAAGGGCCGAGGCAGCCAGTCCGCCAGGCAACCCTGGACCTGCTCGCCGCCGGCGCCGGCCAGGAGGACCTGGACCTCCCGGGGCTCGGGGGCGAACTCGGCCAGGACCTGGAGGCAGGCGCCACAGGGGGGGGCAGGCGCCGACGCCTCCACCCACACGGCCACGGCGACGATGCGTCGGACCCCGGCCAGGACGGCCTGGAAGACGGCCGTGCGCTCGGCGCAGACCGTCAGGCCATAGCTGGCGTTCTCCACGTTGGCCCCGGCGAAGACCCGGCCGTCCGGGCTGCGGACAGCGGCGCCGACGGCGTAGCCGCTGTAGGGGGCGTAGGCCTGCCGGGCCGCCGCCCTGGCCGCCGCCAGGAGCTCCGCTGCGTCGCTCATGGCGTCCTCCCGCCCTCCGGGGCCAGGCGGGCGGCGGCCAGCTCCTCGTAGCGGGGCATGGCCCACGCCAGGAGGGGCTCCAGATCCGGGGGCAGAGGCTCGGTCTTCGGCTGCCAGGGCTGGAAGCCGGTGCTCGCCTCGACGCCGGCGTACCAGTGCCTGGCCCACACGCCGTAGCAGGGGTGTCGTCCCGGGTCCCAGGAGAGCATGGCCGGGTCGAAGTCCAGGCCCAGACGACGGCACAGCGCCCGGAGCATGCCCTCAGGATCCTGGAGGATCTCCCGGGAGTCGACCACCGGCGGCGCCTCCCCCCCCTCCCGGAGGCGACGGAAGAGACGCAGCTGCTGCTCGTAGGCGGTGTCCACCGCCTCGACCCGGCCCAGCGCCCGGTGCAGGGAGGGCAGGAGCTCCCGGGGATGGCGGATGAGGAAGGCGTGGACCATGCCCGGCACCAGGAAGGCCTCCAGGTCCAGGTCCCCCACCAGGTGGTGGGCCATGTGCTTGACGAACTGAACCGGCGTCGGGCAGGGCCCGAGGAGGACCTCGTGGAGGACCTGCCGCCAGTCCCGGGACTGGGCCCGGAGGACCTCCTCCCGGAGTGGATGGTCCTTGCCGGTGGTGGCCAGGTACCAGGCGTAGAGGGGCTCGTCCACCCCCGTGGTATCCCGACGCTGCACAAAGGAGCGGAGCAGGGCCGTGGACACGGTGCGCGGTGCGCACCACATGGCGATCCGCAGCCTCGGGTTCATGCCTCCTTCTTCGCTGCCTTCTTGCCGGCCTTCTTCTTCGTGGTCTTCTTCCCGGTCTTCTTGGCCGTGACCTTCTTCCCGGCGACCTTCTTGCTCCCCGCCTTCTTCCGACCGCCGCTCCGGGGCTTGAACTCGAAGGCGTGGCGCCCGTCGGGCCGGCGCACGAGGCGAGCGGTGAAGGGCCGCCCCTTCCGGGAGGTGAAGTCCTCGAACCAGTCGGTGTGGCCCTCCTCGCCGAAGAAGGGCAGGGCCTCCTCCCGGCGCATCTCCCGCTTGCACACGCTCCGGGGCAGGCGGGCGCCGCAGCCCTCCTCGCCGCCGTCCCGGCGGCAGACGTAGTGGGTGGGCGTCTCGACGACCACGCCCTCGCCGCAGCGGCCACAGGGTCCGAGGGGCTCTGGATCCACCGGGAAGGAGATCTCCTCCGGGGCGACCGCTTCCTCGCCCTCGGCGGTCCGGAACTCCCGCACCGGCTCGAACTCCAGGACGGGATCGCCCTCGCCATGCCGCTTCAGGCGCAGCCGGCCGGCGTAGGGGCGGCCCCGGAAGCCGATGAAGCCCTCCAGGGGACCGCTGTCCCCGTCGGCCAGGATCTTCTCCGCCACCGGCCGGTTGATGAAGCGGCCCCGGTGCTCCTTCCACAGGGTCCAGCCGTGCTCGGGGTTGCTGCAGCGGTAGCTGCGCAGGGTCTCCACCATCGGCGCGCCGTCCACCGGGCAGTGTCCCACCGGCGGCTCGTCCCGGTAGAGGTCCTCGTAGTCGAAGCCGCGCATGCGCTCCACCAGGTCCCGGACCGAGTCGGCCACCTCGGCCATGTAGTCCTCCCGGCGGCGCTGGCCCTGCTCCACCTGGTAGAGGTGGAACTCCATCTCGGCGGTCAGCTCCGCCTTCGCCAGGTGGTCGGCCTGGACCCGCTGCAGGACGTCGATGAGCATGATGCCCTTGGCCGTGGGCCGCAGGCTCTTCCCCGAGCGCAGCACGTAGCCCCTGGCGATCAGCCCTTCGATGATGTCCGCCCGGGTCGCCGGCGTGCCCAGCCCCTTCTGGCGCAGGGTCTCCAGGACCTCCGCGTCCTCGATCTCGCTGTGCTGGTCCAGGTCCAGGTCGCTGGCCTTCTCCATGGCCTGGAGGAGGCCGGCCTCGGTGTAGCGCCGGGGGGGGCGGGTGGCATCCTCCTCCCGGAGGACCTCGAGCACCGTGACCGCCGCCGTCTCTCCCGGCGGCACCCCGAGATCGGGCAGGAGCTCGGCCGCCGGCGGGCGCCGGTCCACGAGCTGCCAGCCCGGCCGGATCAGACGGTTGGACTCGGTGAAGAAGCTCTGGGGGCCGGCCGGCACCAGCACCTCGGTCTCCCGGACAACCTTCTGCCAGGTGCTCGGCTCCATGAAGGCGGCCAGGAAGCGGCGCAGGATCAGCTCGTAGATGCGGGCGTCGTCCCCACCCAGGGGCGAGTTCGGGAGGGTGCCGGTGGGCACGATGGCGAAGTGGTCGCTGACCTTGCTGTCGTCGAAGTTCCGCCGCTCGTTCCTCCGGCCGCCATCCCGGATCACCCGGGCAGCCTCCTGGATGGCCTCGCCCCGCTCAGCCTCGTGGAAACAGCCCCGGACGTCCTGGCCGGCGAGGACACCGACCACCTTGGCCACGTGGCCCCGGTAGTCCGCAGGCAGGGCGTTGGCGTCGGTCCGGGGATAGGTGATGAGCTTGAACTGCTCGTACAGGCGCTGGGCGGCGTTCAGGGTCCGGCTGGCGGACATCCCAAAACGAGCGTTCGCCTCCCGCTGCAGGGTGCTCAGGCTGTGCAGGGGCGGGGCGGGCCGCCGGCTCTCGCTCACTTCCTCCCGGGCCCGGGCCGGGGGGGGGACACGCCCGGCCTCCTCGTCGGGGCCACCGAGACAGGCCGCCCGGATGGCATCGGCCTCGTCGAGCTCCCAGATCTTCTCCCCGTCCCGGGCGCCCCGACGCCGGCGCCACAGGCCCTCGTACTCGTGATCCCCCACCCGGAAGCGGCCCCGGAGCCGCCAGAAGGGCTTCGGCACGTGGGCCAGGACCTTCATCTCCCGGTGCACCAGGAGGGCCAGGGTCGGGGTCTGGACCCGACCGGCCGACCACACGCCCCGCTCCTTGCGCCCCTTCAGGCGCCGGGTCAGGGCCCGGGTGGCGTTCATGCCGATGAGCCAGTCCGCCTCGCTCCGGCAGAGGGCCGCGGCACCCAGGCCGTCGTAGGCGTGGGCGTCCTTCATCTCGGTGAAGGCCTGGCGAATGGACTCCGGGGTCATGGACTGGAGCCACAGGCGGCGCACCGGCTTGTCCACCCCCACGTACTCCTGGATCTCCCGGAAGATGAGCTCCCCCTCTCGGGCCGCGTCGCAGGCGTTGACCAGTTCCTCCACGTCCGCACGCTTCGCCAGCCGCTTCAGGACCTTGAGCTGCTTGGACTGACCGGACCGGACCTTGCGCTGGAAGCGCTCGGGCAGGATCGGCAGCTTCTCCAGGGACCAGCGCTTCAGCTCCGGGTCGTAGTCCTCGGGCTCGGCCAGCTCGAGCATGTGGCCCACCGCCCAGGAGACCAGGTACTTCCGGCCCTCCCAGAAGCCCTCGCGTTGCTTGAACTCGTCGTCGAGGACCTTCACCAGGTCCTGGGCGACACTCGGCTTCTCGGCGATGACCAGCTTCATGGCGGCGGCCCCGGGCTCGGGGAGCGGGGACCCTACCCCCGGACGGGGGAT
>CAYMFV010000126.1:0-7771 GCA_964389745.1 uncultured Planctomycetales bacterium
GGCTGCGGGCGGCCGCCTCCGGGGTGGCGGGCGGCGGTCGCGGCGCCGCCCGGCGGCTGGAGCTCGGCGGCCGGCAGGCGGTCTGGCGGCACAACCGGCACGGTGGCCTCCTGGCTGTCCTCCAGGGCGACCGCTACGCCGGTCCCGGCCGCCTCCTCCGGGAGCTGGCCCTGTCCGAGGTCCTCCGGGGGGAGGGCATCCCGACGCCGGCCGTGCTCCTGGCCCTGGCCTGGCGCCGGGGCCCGTGGTGGCGCCAGGAGCTGGTGACGGAGGAGGTGCCGGGCGCCGTCACCGTCTTCGCCGCCCGGCAGGACGCCCGGGCCCTGGCCACGGCCCGGGCCCTCCTGGAGGCCCTCTTCACCGCCGGCCTGTGGATGCCCGATCTCCACCCGGGCAACCTCCTCTGGCAGCCGGCCACCGGCCGCTGCCTGGTCATCGACCTGGCCGGCGCCCGTCTCCTGGGTCGTCCCCTGGCTCCCCGGGAGCGGGCGGCGCGTCTCCAGCGCTTCTGCCGCTACTTCCGGAAGCACGCAGGTCGCGTGCCACCGGGCTTCCTGGCGCCGGCGGAGGGGCCGGCGCCGGGTTGAGTTCCCGGGCCCGCTGCACGTGGATCCGGGCGGCGCCCTGGAAGCCCATGCGGTGGGCGTGCCGGGCCAGCCCCAGGTGCACCTGGCGGCGGAGGGCATCGTCCTCCAGGGCCATGGCCAGGCGGGCGGCCCGCTGCAGCAGGCGCAGCTCCCGGCTCGGATCCCGCCGGTGCCCGGCCAGCCAGGCCTCCAGGACCAGGAGCCGGCAGCGAAGGGCGGGGTCCAGGTCCTCGAGGCCGGCGGCCCGGGCGTGCTCGGCCACCACCTCGAGGGTGCCGGCGGCCCGGTCCCAGGCGGCCTGGAGCAGGTGGCGCTCGATCACCGGGATGCCGTGGCGCACCGCTTCCTCGTGGAGGGCTGCCCGGTGGGCGTGGAAGGCCAGGGCCGCCTCCCGGTGCGGCACCGGCAGCTCGGTGTCGGCCAGGACCCGGAAGATGCGGGCGTGGCGCCGCCGGCGCTCGGCCTCGTCCATGCTCCGGTACACCGCCTCCCGGGCGGTGGGGCGGGCGAAGCGGTAGCGGCCGGAGAAGACCTCGAGCCAGCCGCTCTCGGCCAGCTCGGCCAGGCGCCGGGCCACCCGGGCCTCCGGGGCGCCGCGGATGGCCGCCAGGAGGCGCACCCGCAGGGGGGGGGCGAGACAGGCCGCCCAGCGCAGGAGCTCCCGGTCCTCCCGGGGCAGGGCCCGGAGCTCGGCCCGGAGGATGTCCTCGTGGTCCGGTGTGAGGGGCAGGCGGGCGTCCCGGCGGGTCAGGACCCAGTCCCCCAGCGACCCGGTCAGGGCCTGCCGCGCCCGGAGGTAGCGGAGGAGCTCGTGGAGGACGCCGGGGCGGCCCCGGGCGGCCGCCAGGAGATCCTCCTCCCAGCTCGGCGGCAGGCCGCCGGACCGGAAGCAGCGGCGCAGGAGACGGCGCATCTCCTCTACCGGGAGGGGACCGATCTCGAGGTTCCGGACCCGGGGCCGGCGGAGGAAGGCCCGGCGGGCCGCCGCCGCGTCGGCCTCCAGCCCGTTCCGGTGGGCCAGGAGGAAGAGGGCGGGCACCTCCTCCAGGTCCAGGACCCGGCCGAGGAACTCCCAGAGGGTTCCGCCGGTGGCGTGGAGGTCGTCCATGAGGACGAGGAAGGGACCCTCCCGGCCCAGGGCCCGGAACCACTCCAGGAAGGCCCGGCGCCGGCGCTCCCGGGGGATGGGCTGGCGGTGCAGGAGGCCGATCAGGGTCTCGGCGGCGCCCGGGGGCAGGGCCGCCCGGAGGCGGTGCTCCACTGCTCGGTTGGGGCCCTCGTCGGGATGAAGCCCCAGGCTCCGGGCCAGGGCGTCCCGGACGGCTCGGAGGGCGGAGCCCCGCCCCAGGCGCAGGCAGCGCCCGTAGAGGAAGGGGGGGGCGTCCGGGCGGGAGCGGCGGCGCAGCCCGAACTCCAGGGCGATCCGGGACTTGCCCGTCTCGGGCGGGCCCGAGAGGACCACGGCCCGGGGCCGGCCGTCCCGGCGGGCGGCCTGCCAGGCCCGGAGGAGGAGGCCCATCGCCGCCTCCCGGTCCTGGAAGGGCAGGGCACCGGGGTGGATCAGGGGCAGGATGGGCTCGACGGCGCCGTGCTCCCGCCACCAGCTCCCGTGCTCGGCCTCGGTGAGGATGGTCTCCAGCGCCCGGGCGCTGGCGATGCGCCGGGCCGGGTCCTCCTCCAGGAGGGCCAGGACCACGGTGTCGAAGAAGGGCGACAGGCGGGGCTGCAGCGCCGAGGGCTTGCGCACCACGGTGGAGGCCCGGGCGGCGAAGAGGCCGTGGCGGTACTCGTCGCCGTAGGGCCGCATGCCGGTGGCGCACTCGTAGAGGGTGACGCCCAGGGAGAAGAGGTCCGCCGCCGGGGAGGGGCGCTCGCCCCGGAGGACCTCGGGGGCGGCGTAGGCGGGGGTGCCCACGAACAGGGTCTCCTCGCTGGAGCTGCTCGTCAGGAGGGCGGCCGGCGGATCCGGGCCACCGGCTTCCCGTCGGGTCGGCTGGGCGCCGGGCCGGACGAAGCCAAGATCCAGGAGGACGGCCCGGTCGGGCTGCCAGAGGGTGTTCTCGGGCTTCACGTCCAGGTGCAGGAGGCCCGCCTCGTGGAGGGCGGCCAGGGCCCCGGCGACCTGGCGCCCCAGGGTGCGTAGGGTGGGCTCCCCGGCCAGGCCCTCCTCCTGGAGCCAGCGGCGGACGGTGCGACCGGACAGGTACTCGAGGACCAGGTAGAGGAGGCGCCGGGGTCCCCGGCGAACCTCCTCCACGGCGAAGACCCGGACCAGGTGGGGATGGCGGACGGCCATGCCGGCCCGGGCCTCCCGGAGGAAGGTCCGCCGGGCGTCCTGGTCCTCGATGAGGGACGGGTGCAGGACCTTCAGGGCCACCAGGGCGCCCGGCTGCAGGGCGCCCACGGCCACCCGGGCCCGGGCCTTCCAGATGGTGCCGGTGTTCCCGGAGCCGAGGAGATCCAGGATCTCGAAGCGTTCCAGGCGCGGCGGTTCCGGCGGATTGTGCACGGCGGAAGGGGACGGCTCCTGGGCGCCCGTCGGGCTGCTAGAATCCTCCGCCCGTGTCGGCACTGCGCCTGTACAACACGATGGACCGGGAGGTACAGCCCTTCCGGCCCCTGGAGCCCGGGCGGGTGCGAATGTACCACTGCGGGCCCACCGTCTATCAGCGGCCCCACATCGGCAACTACCGGGCCTTCCTCTTCGCCGACCTCCTGCGCCGGGTCCTGGAGGCCCGGGGATACGAGGTCCTGCAGGTGATGAACATCACCGACGTCGGCCACCTGACCGACGACGCGGACGAGGGCGAGGACAAGCTGGAGGTCCAGGCCCGCCGGGACCGGGTCGACCCCTGGGAGCTGGTGGAACGGGTCAGCGAGGCCTTCTTCGCCGACCTGGACGCCCTGGGGGTGCACAGGGCCCACCACTACCCACGGGCCACCCGGCACATTCCCGAGATGGTGGCGCTGATCTGCCGCCTCCTGGAGCGTGGCCACGCCTACCGGGTGGGCGACAACGTCTACTACGACGTCCGAACCTTCCCCGCCTACGGCCGGCTCTCGGGGAACCGGGTGGAGGAGCTGGAGGCCGGCGCCCGGGTCGAGGTGAACCCGGAGAAACGCCACCCCGTCGACTTCGCCCTCTGGAAGAGCGATCCCCGGCACATCATGCAGTGGGAGACCGAGTTCGGACCCCACGGCTTCCCCGGCTGGCACATCGAGTGCTCGGCCATGTCCATGAAGTACCTGGGGGAGAGCTTCGACATCCACACCGGCGGCGAGGACAACATCTTTCCCCACCACGAGTGCGAGATTGCCCAGAGCGAGGGCGCCACGGGCCAGCCCTTCGTCCGCTGGTGGATGCACACCCGCTTCCTCCAGGTGGAGGGGGGGAAGATGTCCAAGTCCCTGGGCAACGTCTACAGCCTGGACGACCTCCGGGAACGGGGCTTCGATCCCCTGGACCTGCGCTTCTTCATGCTCAAGGCCCACTACCGGGGCACCCTGAACTTCACCTGGGAGGCCCTCCAGGGCGCCGCCGAGGCTCGCCGCAGCCTCCGGGACCTCCGGGGCCGCCTCCAGGCCGCCGTCCGGGAGCTTCGGGGGGAGCGGGGCGTGGCCCGGGCGGACGGGCCGGTGGCGGCGCTGCGCCGGGCCTTCGACGCCGCCCTGGACGAGGACCTGAACACCTCCGCCGCCCTGGCCGCCCTCTTCGAGCTGCGCTCCCGCTTCGTCCAGGACGAGCTGCCCCTGGAGGAGGTGCCGGCGGCCCTGGCCTTCCTGGAGGAGGCGGACGGCATCTTCGGCTTCTTCCCGGCGGCGGCGCCGGCGGCGGCGGGCCTTCCGGACGCCGAGGTGGAGGCCCTGGTGGCCGAGCGCAGCCGGGCCCGCGAGCAGCGGGACTTCGCCCGGGCCGACGCCATCCGCAAGCGCCTGACCGAGGCCGGCATCGTCCTCGAGGACGTCCCCGGCGGCACCCGCTGGCACCGGCGCTAGCAGCCTGCTAGCCCTGGTCCCGGCGCTCCTCCCGCCAGCGGCGTTCCGCCTCCGCCATGCGCTGGCGGATGCGCCGGGTAATGCGTGGCCGCTGGGCCTCCGGAGGGGGCGCCGGGGCCGGGGGGGGGGGGGGCGGCCGGTCCAGCCAGCGCCGGTACTCGGCCCAGCGATCCTCGCTGCCAGCCAGGCGCCGGTACCAGTCCTCTCGGACCGCCCGGCGCTCGCTCTCGTCCAGGTCGCCCCGAGCCTCGGGGCAGGCGTCCAGGAGGCGCTGGAGCAGCAGGCCGGTGGCCACCGACAGGTTGAAGGAGCCGGTGAAGCCGTACATGGGCAGGCGCAGGCGCCGGTCGGCCGCCGCCAGGGTCTCGGGGCTGACGCCGTCCGCCTCCCGGCCGACCACCAGGGCCAGGCGCCGGGGGAGGGCGGCCGGCGGCCCGTCCAGGGCCTCGGCGCCCGGCGCCAGGTCGGTGGCCCAGATCTCCCGGCCCTCGGCCCGGAGGGCGGCCAGACACCCGGCCGGGGTGGCGAAGCGGCGCACCGTCAGCCAGCGCCAGGCGCCCTTGGTGACGGCGTTGCCGGGCTGACGCTGCCCGGGCACCGGGTCGACGATCCAGACGTACTGGAGGCCGAAGGCCTCGGCGGTGCGCAGGGCGGCCAGGTGGTTGTAGGTGTCCACCGACCGCTCCAGGACCAGGAGGATGCGCCCCGTGCGCCGGGCCAGGACCGCCTCGGCCCGGCGCAGGCGCCGGGGGGCCTCCTCACTCGCCGCCGGGTCCGGCGGGCGGGGCTCCGTCATCTTCGGGGAGGACCTTTCGGAGGATGCGGCCGATGCGGTCGGCCCGCTCCAGCCCCTCGTCGTACTCGAAGACGAGCTCGGGAGCGGTGCGGAGCTGGATCGCCCGGGCCACCTCGGTGCGCAGGAAGCCGTGGGCGTGGGCCAGGAAGCTCTCGACCTTGGCCCGGTCGCCCTGGCCACCCAGCACCGACCAGAGGATCCGGGCGACGCTCAGATCCTGGTTCATCTCCACACCGGTGATGGTGAAGAAGGCGGCCCGGGGATCCTTGACCTCGAAGAGCAGGACCTCGGAGATCCGCTGCTGGATGCGACGGGCCACCTGCTTGCGCCGGCGTTCACTGGCCATGGCTTGCTCCTGGCCCGGGCCCGGGCCGTCAGGATTCCCGTTCGCCCCCGCCGGCGGCCTCCTCGAGGCTCGGCTGGCGACGGACCATCTCGTAGAACTCGAGGAGGTCCCCTTCCTGGAGCTCGTCGAAGTCCCGGATGCGGAGACCACACTCGTTGCCCTCCTTCACCACCCGGACGTCGTCCTTGAAGCGGCGCAGGCTCTCCAGCTCCGACTCGCAGACCACCTTCTCGCCCCGGCGGACCCGGACCCGGCAGGACCGGTTGACCTCGCCGTCGGTGACCATGCAGCCGGCGATGTTGCCGAAGCGCGACGAGCGGAACACGGCCCGGACCTCGGCATGGCCCCGGATCTCTTCCACCTCCTCGGGTTCCAGGAGACCCTCGAGGGCCTTCTGCACGTCCTCCAGGAGCTCGTAGATGACCGTGTAGCGGCGGATCTCGACACCGGCCCGCTCGGCGGACTGTTTCGCCTTGCGCTCGGCGGCGACGTTGAAGGCCACGACCACGGCGTTGGCGGTCTCCGCCAGGAGGACGTCGGAATCGGTCACCAGGCCGACGGCGCTGTGGACGATCTCCACCAGGACCTCGTCCGTGGACAGCTCGGAGAGGCTGCTGCGCAGGACCTCGAGGGTGCCCAGCACGTCGGCCTTGACCACCAGGCGGACGCGCTTCAGGACGCTCTCCTCCATGCGCTCGAGGATGTTGCTGAGGCTGTGGCGCACCTGGCCGCTGCGCTCGCCCTCGGCCCGCTGGGCCAGCTGGCGCTTCTCGGCCACCTCCTTGGCCAGGTTCAGGTCCTGGACCACGTGGAAGCGCTCGCCCGCCGGCGGCAGCTCGCTGAGCCCCAGGATCTCCACGGGGGTGGAGGGACCGGCCGCCTTCACCGTCTTGCCCCGGTGGTCGAACATCCGCCGGATGCGGCCGTAGGTGGGCCCGGCCAGGACCACGTCGCCCACCTTCAGGGTGCCGTCCTGGATCAGGACGTCGGCCACCTTGCCACGACCCTCGGAGACCAGGGCCTCGAGGACGATGCCCGTGGCCGGACCGTCCTTCCGGGCCCGGAGGTTGAGGATCTCGGCCTCCAGGAGCACCCGCTCCAGGAGCTCCTCGATGCCCTCCTTGCGCAGGGCCGAGACCTCCACCACGCCGACGTCGCCGCCCCACTGCTCGGGCTGCAGGCCGATGCCAGCGAGCTGGGCCCGGACCGCGTCGGGGTTGGCGTTGGGCAGGTCGACCTTGTTGATGGCGACGACGATGGGCACCCCGGCGGCCTTCGCGTGGTTGGCCGCCTCCTCGGTCTGGGGCATGACGCCGTCGTCGGCGGCCACCACCAGGACCACGATGTCGGTGGTGTTGGCGCCCCGGGCGCGCATCGCCGTGAAGGCCTTGTGGCCCGGGGTGTCGATGATGGTGATCCGCCGCCCGGAGGAGGTCTCCACCTGGCAGGCGCCGATGTGCTGGGTGATGCCACCGGCCTCGGTGGCCGCCACCCGGGTCTTGCGGATGACGTCGATCAGGCTGGTCTTGCCGTGGTCCACGTGGCCCAGGAAGGCGATGACCGGCGGCCGGGGCTCCAGGTCGGAATCGTCGTCGGCGCCCCGGGAGGCCTCGATCTGGGCCATGAGGCTCTCCTCGACGTCCTCCTCCTGCTTGACCCGGACCGCCACGCCCACCTCCTCGGACAGGAGCAGGACGGTCTCCTCGTCGAGGGTGGCGTTGATGTTCGCCATCACGCCCAGGCCCATGAGCTTGCCCAGGACCTGGTTGACGGCGACGCCGGTGGCCACGGAAAAGCTCTTCACCGTGACCGGCGGGTCGAGGACCACCTCGCTCTTCCGCTCCCGGGTGGTTACCCGGGGGGTGTGGGCGCCGCCCTGGCGGCGCTGGCGCATCTTTTCCCGTTGCCGGGTGCGCTGCTCCCGGCGCCGGGTGGACTCCCGCTCCCGGATGTCGGTGAAGGTGATGCCGCGCCGGTCCTGGGCCTGGCGCTGCCTCACCAGCCCCAGGGCCGCCAGGTCGATCTTGCCCACCTTCTTGGCGCCCC
>CAYMFV010000127.1:0-7756 GCA_964389745.1 uncultured Planctomycetales bacterium
TCCCCGGCCTCCTCCTTCGTCTTCCCGGGGCTCCGGTCCGCCGGTGCCCCGGGCTCCATCGCCCCGTTCTCGGGCGCCCGGCCGGTGCCCTCCGGGAGGCCGACGGTCAGCACGCCCAGGGCGGGGTCGTCCTCGGGGATCGCCGGCGGCGCCTCGCCTGCCCCCCTTGTGAGGCGCAGGACCACCACCACCACCAGGGCCAGGAGCAGCAGGACCAGCACCGCGAGATTGCGCATGGCGCCAGCATAGCCAGGGAGCGACGACCCTGGCCAGGTCGTCGCTCCCGTCTCCTCGCCGTGGATGTCGCCCCGGTCAGGCCGGGCTCGGGGTCGCCTTGCCCTTGGCCTTGCCGCCGGCCGGCACCAGGTGCTGCTTCCGGGCCCACCGGTCCAGGAAGACGAGCAGCGGGCTGGCGATGAAGATGGAGGAGTAGGTACCGACCACCACGCCCACCAGCATGGCGAAGGCGAAGCCCTCCAGGACGTTGTGCAGGGGCCGGTTGCTGAAGAACAGCATCGCCACCACGAAGAAGGTGGTGAGGCTGGTCAGGATGGTCCGGCTCAAGGACTGGGTGATGGAGATCTCGATCACGTCCTGGAAGCCCTCCTTGCGCCGCGGCAGGTTCTCCCGGATGCGGTCGAAGACCACGATGGTGTCGTTCAGGGAGTAGCCGATGATGGTCAGGAAGGCGGCGATGATCTCCAGGTTGATCTCCACCTGGACCAGGCCGAGGACGTCCATCACCGCGATCGCCCCGAGGGTGAAGAGGACGTCGTGGAACACCGCGATCACCGCGGCCAGGCCGTAGCGCACCTCCTTGAACCGGAAGTTCATGTAGATGACGATGGCGATCAGGGACAGCAGGATGGCCTGGACAGCCTTCTGCTGGATGTCGCCGCTGACGCGCTGGCCGACGGTGGAGATCTCGGGGAAGGGGTCCTCGGGATCCAGGAGATCCTGGAGGCGGCTGGCCAGCTCCTGCTCGAAGCCGACCATGGTCTCGCCCTCGACGCCGGTGAACTTCTTCTTCACGAGGAACACCCGGGACATGTCTGCCCTGGCCTCCTCGCCCCCGGCGATGCGGGTCACCGTGTAGCCGGGCAGGCGGTCCCGGAGGGTGCCGATGTCCGCGGCCTCCTGGAGGTGCACCCGGGCCAGGCCGCCGCCAGTGAAGTCGATCCCCATCAGCATGTGGAGGTTGCCGGTGAAGACCACCAGGCCGGCGACGATGCAGAGGGACGAGCCGACCACGGCGAAGCGGGACCAGCGCAGGAATGGGAAGCGCCTCTGGCCCGCCAGGCGGCCCACCATGCTCACCTCCCGGATGATCGGCTTCTTGCCGAACACCAGGAAGTGCATCAGGACCTTGGAGAAGATCAGCGAGGCGAAGAGGGTGGTGAGGATGCCCAGGGAGAGGACCACCGCGAAGCCCCGGACCGGGCCGGTTCCCACCCAGGAGAGGATGAGGGCCGTGATCAGGGTGGTCAGGTTGGCGTCGACGATGGTCGTGAAGGCCCGCTCGTAGCCGTTCTTGTAGGCCTGGGGCACCTCCCGGCCCCGGTTCCGCTCCTCCCGGACGCGCTCGAAGATGAGGATGTTCGCGTCCACCGCCATGCCGATGGTCAGGACCAGGCCGGCCAGGCCGGGCAGGGTCAGGGTGGCGTGGCTGAAGGTCAGGGCCCCCAGGAGCAGCAGGCCGTTGTAGAGGAGGGCCAGGCTGGCGACGATGCCGTTGGTCCGGTAGTAGACGATCATGAAGGCCAGGACCAGGGCGCCGCCGACGATGGCCGACCAGACACCGGTGCGGATGGAGTCCTGGCCGAGGCTCGGGCCGACGAAGGACTCGCTCTCGAGCTCGGGCTTGATCTTCAGGGAGCCGGTGCGCAGCACCGTGACCAGCTCCTTCACCTCCTCGGGGCTGAAGCCGTCCAGGCCACCGGTGATGATGCCGCCCCCGGGCAGGCGGTTCTGGATGACCGGGGCGCTGTGCACCTGCCCGTTGAGGATGATGGCCATGTACCGGCCCTTGAACTCCTCGGTGAAGTCCCCGAAGGCGGACTTCCGGTGCTCGGCCAGCTCGAACTGCACCGCCGGGAAGCCGGACTTGGCGTCGACCCCGGGCCCCACGTACTGGAGGTCGGCACCGCTGAAGTCCCAGGAGCCGGCCTCGTCCGGCGCCTGGCCCCGGAGCTCGCTCTCCACCCGGACCATGACCGCGTCCACGTCCGGAGCCGCCTTCAGGCTCTCCTGGGCGTCGGCGGTCGGGGAGATGCCGTACCAGGCAACCCCCTTGCGCGGCCCGCCCTCCTTCTCCGGCACCCGGTTGAAGTCGGTGATCGGGGTGTCGGGGTGCTCGGCTCGCCACTTGCGGAACTTCTCGATCTCCGCCTCCCGCCCGAGGTCGTCCGAGTCGTCGACCATGATGCGGAAGAGCAGGGAGCCCTCGCTGAGGATGATCCTCTTGATGGCCTCCACCTCGGACTCGCTCCGTTTCGGGATCTCGACGACGATCCGGTCCTCCCCCTGGGCGTAGATCGGGATGTCGGCCAGGCCCGTGGCGTCGAGGCGGCGGAGGAAGACCTGGGCGGTCTGTGCCAGGAGCTCCTGGGGGTTCTGCGCCTCCTGTTCGCTGACCACGCCCTCCTCGACGGCTTCCTTGAAGTCGAAGCGGTAGACCAGCCGGGAGCCGCCCTGGAGGTCGAGCCCCAGGTTGATGGGGTCGAAGAGCAGGGCGTAGATCGCCCAGGCGGCGAGGAGGCCGATGGCGAGGAGCTTGCGGCGCAGGTTGGGGACCATCGCGGGGCTGGGTGCGGTTCGTGGAGAGGGCGGAAAGGAGGTCCCGGGAACCTACAGGGTCGCGGACTTGCCGGCCCGGCCGCGCAGGAAGAAGAGACGGGCCCGGCGGGGCTTGCGGTTCGGGCCTCGGGTCACCTTGACGTTGACCACCCGGGGGCCGTACAGCGGGAAGGTCCGCTCCACGCCCTCGCCCTGGACGATGCGCCGCACCGTGAAGGTCTTGCGGTTGCCGGCCCCGGCGAGGCGGATCACCTGCCCGACGAAGGGCTGGATCCGCTCGTCCTTGCCTTCCCGGATGAGGTACTCCACCCGGACGAAGTCGCCCACCTGGAAGGTCGGCACCTCGGCCTTGGAGTAGCGCTTCTCGATCTCACGGATGATGTCCATCGTTCTGGTCCTGGTCGCTGTGGGGCGGAGCCGGCGGCAGCCCTTCCTGCTCCTCGAGGCGCGCCGCCAGGTCGGGGCGGCGCTCCCGGGTGCGCCTCCAGGCCTGTTCCCGGCGCCAGGCGGCCACCGCCTGGTGGTTCCCGGAGAGCAGGACCTCGGGCACGGACATCCCCCGGAACACCGCCGGCCGGGTGTAGTGGGGATGGTCGAGCAGGGCGGGATGGACGGTGAAGGACTCCTCGCTGGCCGACTCGTCGTCGCCCAGGACTCCCGGCACGAGCCGGGCGGCGGCCTCGATGACGGCCAGGGCCGGAAGTTCTCCACCGGAAAGAACGAAGTCGCCCAGGGAGATCTCCTCCCAAGCCAGCCCCTGGCGGATGCGCTCGTCGAAGCCCTCGTAGCGGCCGCACAGCAGCAACAGCCGCTCCATGCGGCTCAACTCCTGGGCACGGGCCTGGGTGAAGGGGGTTCCGACGGGGGTGAGGAGGATGCGGTGGCAGGGACCATGGGTCCGTTCCACCCACTCCACGGCGGCGAAGATCGGCTCGGGCTTCAGCACCATGCCTGGACCCCCCCCGAAAGGACGGTCGTCCACGCTCCGGTGGCGATCCGTCGCGAAGCGGCGGAAGTCCAGCACCTGCACCCGCAGCTTGCCGGCGGCCTGGGCCCGTCCGAGGATGCTGGCCTGGAGGTAGCCCTCCACGGCCTCCGGAAACAGGGTGAGCAGGTGAACCTCGAGCATTCCCGGGTCCCCGGGAAATGGCGCAACAGGTTACGGCAGAGGGCCTTTTTCGGCAAGGGTTCCTAGGCTATCGGGGGGAGGAGCACCGCCACCATGTTCACCGGCATCGTCGAGGGCACCGCCACCGTCACCCGGGCCGAGAGCCGGCCCGAGGGCCTCTACCTGGAGCTGGACCCGGGCCCCCTGGCCGAGGGCGTGGGCCACGGGGACTCGGTCTGCGTGGCCGGGGTCTGCCTCACGGTCATCTCCCGGGAGGGCTCCCGCCTGGGCTTCGACCTGTCCCAGGAGACCCTGGACCGGACCCGTCTGGGCCGGATCGGGCCCGGGGAGCGCCTGAACGTGGAGCGCAGCCTCCGGGTGGGGGACCGCCTGGGGGGCCACTTCGTCACCGGCCACGTGGACGGCCTGGGGGAGGTGGTCCAGGTGGAGCCCCAGGGCGACTTCGCCGTCCACGCCTACCGGGCGCCCGAGGCCCTGGAACCCCTCCTGGTTCCCAAGGGCTCGGTGGCGGTGGAGGGCGTCAGCCTGACCGTGGCCGCCCTCCGGCCGGGGGGCGTCTTCGAGGTGGCCCTCATCCCCGAGACCCTGGAGCGGACCACCCTGGGGACCCTGCGCCCCGGCGACCCCCTCCACCTGGAGGGGGACCTCCTGGGCAAGTTCGTCCTCCGCTACCTGGCCCTGGCCGCCGAGCGCCCCGGGCTCCGGGAGTCCCTGGCCCGCTTCCTGGAGTCCGACCCCCCCTCCGCCTGATCCCCGGCCTCCTCCCGGGCCCGGCGCCGGCTGCGCTCGGCCAGGGGGGGCTCCAGGACCGCCTCGCCCGGCCCGGCCGGCCGGAGGCGGGGATTGGCGGCGGCCCGGGTCACCAGCCGCGGCCGGCGGGAGACCGGGAAGCTGCCGGCCAGGACCTTGATGTCGGTGCACAGGGCGGCGCCGACGCCGCAGTCGCTGCAGGCCTCGGTCTGGCAGTGCTCGGTGAAGTCCCCGGCCCGGGCCTTCTCCCACTCCTGGCGCAGGAAGGCCCGGGTCACCCCCAGGTCCAGGTGGTCCCAGGGCAGGACCTCCTCCACGGGTCGTTCCCGGAAGGCCACCTCCTCGGGACCGTAGCCGGCGGCGACCCAGGCGGCCTGCCAGGCCTCCTGGTTGACCACCTCCTTCCAGGCGTCGAAGCGCGCCCCCCGGCGCCAGGCCTCCAGGAGGACCTGGCCGGCCCGGCGGTCGGCCCGGGAGAGGAAGCCCTCGATGACCGTCTCGTCCGGGTCGTGGGCCTTGATCTTCACCGCCCGCAGGCGCTGGACTTCCCACAGGAAGGCCTGGCGTTCCCGGACGGCCTCGGGGCGGAGCTGGGCGTGCCACTGGAAGGGGGTCAGGGCCTTCGGGATGAAGGTGGAGACCGCGGCCGTGACCTGGCCCGGCCCGCCTGCGCCCGCCTCCCGGCGGAGGCGGGAGCAGGTCTCGGCCATGCGCACGATGGCCTCCACGTCGGCCTCGGTCTCCCCGGGAATGCCGATCATGAAATAGAGCTTGATCCGGGGGTAGTCCCGCCGCCAGGCCTCCTTGACGCCCTCGTAGAGGTCCCGGTCCAGGATGCCCTTGTTGATGATCCGCCGGAGCCGGTCGGTGGCCACCTCCGGGGCCAGGGTCAGCCCGTGCCGGCGCACCTCGGCCAGGCGCTTCGGCAGCTCCAGGACCTGCTCGTCCACCCGCAGGGAGGGCAGGGAGAGGCTCACCCGCAGGGGCCGGAAGACCGGCGCCAGGGCGTCCATGATGCCGGTCAGGTCCGGGTGGTCGCTGGAGGAGAGGGAGGTGAGCCCGAGCTCGTGGAAGCCGGTGTTCCAGTAGCTCTCCCGGGCGATCTCCAGGACCCGCCGGGCGCTGCGGAAGCGCTGGGGCCGCTTCTCCATGCCCGCCTGGCAGAAGCGACAGCCCTGGACGCAGCCGCGCATGATCTCGATGGTGATCCGGTCGTGGATGGTGCGGATGTTCGGCACCACCGGCGCGGTGGGGTAGGGGGCGTGCTCCAGGTCGTAGACCACCGCCCGCCGGGGCGTACCTACCCCCTCCAGGGGCTCCATGGCCGCCAGGGCCGGGCCGGCGTAGCGGGGCCGCCAGAAGGCCGGGGCGTAGAGGAAGGGGCAGCGCTCGACCAGGGCCCGGAGGAGCTCCCGGCGGCTCCGGGCCCGGGGCCGCTCCTCCAGGAGGGCCCGGCTGAAGGCCAGGACCGCCTCCTCGCCGTCGCCCAGGAAGAAGAGGTCCACGAAGTCGGCCAGGGGCTCGGGGTTGAGGCTGCCCGCCCCGCCGGCCACGACCAGGGGCGCCTCCAGGTCCCGCTCGGCGGCCAGGAGGGGGATGCCGCCCAGGTCCAGGACGGTGAGCACGTTGGTGTAGGTGAGCTCCGCCTGGAGGGTGAAGCCGACCACGTCCAGGGCGGCCAGGGGCGTCCGGGACTCCAGGGTGGCGAGGGGCCAGCCCCGGCGGCGCAGGAGGGCCTCCATGTCGGGCCAGGGGGCGAAGGCCCGCTCGGCCCAGATCTCCGCCTCCTGGTTGAGGACGTGGTAGAGGATGCGCAGGCCCTGGTGGGGCATGCCCACCTCGTAGGTGTCGGGGTAGACCAGGGCCCAGCGCAGGCGCACCCGGTCCGGGTCCTTGACCACCTGGTTGACCTCCCCGCCCAGGTAGCGGCCCGGCAGGCGGACCTCGAGGAGGGCCTCCTCGAAGGCGGTGTCGTCGCAGGGGGGGTACCGCCGGCTCATGGCCACTCCTAGGACGGAGCCCCGGGTCCTTCCCGGCCCGCCGGGATCCCTTGTCGGGACCGGCTCCCGGCCCTAGACTACCCGTTCCGGCCGGTCCGGCCGGCTCCCGTGCAGACCATGGAACTCTCCCTGCCCCAACGGCTCCAGCGCTTCGTCGAGGGCTCCTTCGAGCGGACCGTCCTGCTCCAGAAGCGGGTGCGGCAGCTCGTCCGGGGCGACGCCCCCCTCTTCGACGCCGAGCTGGAACACGTGGAGAACCCCATCGAGATCGCCCTGATCGAGGTGGAGCGCGGTCTCCTCGAGCTCGTGCCCGACGAGGACGAGCCCCGGCCCACCCTGGGCTGAGCCCGACGGGCCGAGCCCGGGCGCAGCGGCGCCGCCGGCCGCTCAGGCCTCGGCGGCCAGGAGCTGGCGGATGGCCTCCTGGAGGGTCTGGCGCAGGCTGGTGAAGCCCTCGTAGTGGCAGGTGACGCAGGGCTTCTGCCCGGCCCGGTTGCAGATCTCCCGGGCCTTGCGGGTGAAGGTGGTCCGGTTCCAGTGCAGGATCACCAGGGCGTCGAAGCGCTCCTCCATGTCCACCTGCAGGCTGCGCATGGCCTTGTGCCAGGCCGTGTACTCGGCCATCCGCCATTCCCCCTGGAAGCCCAGGACCTCGGCGTACTCCTGGAACTTGTCCTGGTGTCGGAGCTGGGGCTCGCCGCCGCCCACCACCAGGATCCGTAGGGGGGGGCGACCGGCGGCGGCCCGTGCGGCCAGGGCCTCGGCCAGCTCCTGCTCGGCGGCCACCAGGGGCCGGTTGCGGAAGGAGGGCACCACCTCCTCCTCCAGGCCCAGGAAGCGGTCATGGTCCTGGAGGACGGCGTGCAGGTCGTCCCGCTCCTCCTGGAGGATGGCGAACTTCTGCTCCAGGACGTGGAGCTGGTGGAGGAGATCGTCCCGCTCGGCCTCCAGGCTCTGCTCCCGGGCGCTGGCGGCCTGGGTCCGGGCCAGCTTCTTCTTCATGCTGCTCCGGCGTCGCCGGGCCTCCTGGAGCTCGTCCCGGAGCTCGTCCCGCTCCTCCCGGAGCTGGTCGGCCCGCTGC
>CAYMFV010000128.1:0-7739 GCA_964389745.1 uncultured Planctomycetales bacterium
GGGGGCACCAGGGGGGGGGGGCAAGACCGGCCAACGTAGCCCGGAGGACCGGGTCGTCGGCCAGGGGCACCTCCAGGCCGGCGACCAGCACCGGCGGGGCCGGGCCGGCGGCGCTGGCGAGGAGCAGGTAGAGGTCGCCGCCGGCGTCGTCGGGAAAGTCCACGACCAGGTCCACCCGGCCGCCGGCGCTGGCGGAGATGGCGGCGCCGCTCGGCTGGACGATGGGATCGAAGCGGTACAGGCGCAGGGCACCGTCGGCGTTGCCCGGGGGGATACCGGTGGGGTTGCCCGGGGCACCCACCGCCAGGTCGGGCCAGCCGTCGCCGTCGACGTCGCCGGCGGCGGCCACCGCCGTGCCCTGGTGGTCCTGGGCCTCGAGCCCCGGGAAGCGGGCCATTTCCCGGCCGCTGGCCCCGGACCAGAGGAAGGCGGTGCCGGCGGCGGCCAGGCTGGCCGGGTCCGGGGTGGCGAAGCGGGCCCCCGCCGCCAGGTCCGGGATGCCGTCGCCGTTCAGGTCCCCGGGGCCGGCCACCGCGTAGCCGAGCTGGTCCATGAAGGACTCCCCGGCGAACTCCTGCAGGAGCGCCAGGCCGGCCCCCGAGTAGAGGCGCACGGCGCCGGCATTCGCGACCCCGCCCGGGTCGTCCAGGGGGGCGCCCACCAGGAAGTCCTCCCGGCCGTCGCCGTCCACGTCCCCGGCGAAGGCCAGGGCGAAGCCGAAGTCGGTGTTGACGCCGGCGCCCGCGAGGCTCCCCAGGAAGGCGCCCGTGGCCAGGGAGCGCACCTCCACCAGGCCTGCCTCGGCCAGGGTGGCGGTCGGGGCGTCCGGCGCCCCGAGCAGCGCCTCGGGCCAGCCGTCGCCGTCCAGGTCCGGCCCGGCCGCCACCGCCGCCCCCAGGTGGGCGCCCGCCGCCGGCCCCGGGAAGGTGTGCAGCACCGCGGCATCCGCGCCCCGGAAGAGGACGGCCATCCCGGCCTCGGCCTGGCCGCCCGGCGAGGCCCACCAGGCCCCGGCCAGGACCTCGGGCCAGCCGTCGCCGTCCAGGTCCCCGGCCGCGGCCACCGAGACGCCCAGGCGATCTCCCGCCGAGAGGCCCTCGTAGACCTGCAGGAAGCTGCCCGTCGCCGGCGATACCAGCCAGACGGCGCCGGCCTCCTGGCGGCCGGCCGGGTCGTGGCCAGGGGCGCCGACCAGGAGCTCGTCGACGCCGTCGCCGTCCCGGTCCCCGGCGGCGGCCAGGGAGACCCCGAAGGCGTCGCCGGTGGCGGTGCCCGGCAGCACCCGCAGAACCTGCCCGGTGGCCCCGGAGACGATCCAGACCTCGCCGGTGCTGCCGGTCGCGCCGGGTGCGCCCACGGCGAGGTCGTCCCGGCCGTCCCGGTCCACGTCCCCGACCGGGGCCAGGGACCGGCCCAGGCCGTCCACGTAGCCCAGGCCCGCCAGGTCGTGCTCGAGGGCCCAGGCGCCGCCGCCGTGCTGGGGAGCGGCGGGCAGCAGCGGAGCGGAGAGGAGCAGGGTGCAGGTGAGAAACATGGCGACGGGAATCCCTGCTCCAGGCTACCCCGCCCGGGAAGGGGCGATACGGGAAACCGGGGCCGCCAGGCGCAGTCGCCGCTGCTGGCCCCGGAGGACCTCGACGAGGGCCTCCTGGACCGTGTCCTCGGCCAGGTCCGGGGCGCAGAAGCGGAGCAGGGCCGGCCGGCAGGGGCGATTCAGGAGCCCGGACATGCTGGTCGGCTGCGCCCATGACGATGGCTCCTGCCAGGCCCTTCCCTGGACCCGGGACGACGGCAGCGTCCGTCGTCGGGGTGGCTCGTCCTACCTGGTGATCTCGGCGACGCCGAGGCTGGACATGGTGTAGACCTGGCCGGGCATGGTGGGGTCGAGGACCACGGCGCGCATGTAGAGCTTCGTGCCCGCGAGGGAGTTCTTCCCGGGGATGCTCCAGCTCACCGTGGCCTCGCCGTAGGCGTCGAGGACGCCGGTCACGGGCCGGGCGTGCAGGGTGCGCCGGTAGAGGAGGCTGTCGCCGAGGTGGGTGTTCCAGCCGCCAAGGCGCATGCCGTCGGCCTGGAAGCGGTCCGAGGCGAGGATGTAGAAGCTCCGGCCGGGACTGGAGGGGATGCTCACGGTCAGGGGTTGGACGGAGCCGACGGGCATCCGGTCAGCGTGGAAGAGGGTGCGCTGGCCTAGGACGACGAAGTGGGCTACCCAGCGCCAGTTGTTACCATCCCACTTGC
This sequence comes from uncultured Planctomycetales bacterium, assembly GCA_964389745.1. Taxonomy (GTDB): domain Bacteria; phylum Planctomycetota; class UBA1135; order UBA1135; family UBA1135; genus CAYMFV01. Next base: position 2,242 of record CAYMFV010000128.1, read on the forward strand.
TGTAGTCCGGGGCGATGACGGTCCTGCCGATCTCGGTGAAGCCGTCCCGGTCGATGTCGCCCAGGAGGAAGTGGTCGTTGTATGGGTCGCGCCCGGTCCAGACGTTGACGGGATCGTCGTCCCAAGGCTCCAGGGTGTCCGGCAAGCGCTCGAAGGAAACGAGCTGGCCGTTGTACGGGGAGATATGGACCACGGCGAGCCAGTCGTAGGGGCCGCCGGTGACCGGGTCCTGGTCATAGACCTCTACGACGACGCAGATGTCCTTCTCTCCTGGGTTGCCGGGAATCCCAGTGGCCAGGATGGGCGACCAGTAGCGGTAGGAAGTGGCCGTCGGCGGAATGAGATTGTCGATCCAGGTGTTGTCCACGTGCCAGAGGATGCTCCCGTCTGCACTGCTCAAGCAGGTGGCGTGCTCGCCCGGCGTCTCCTCGATGCCGACGAGGTCCGGCAGAGAGTCCCCGTCAATGTCCGGGCCGAAGGTGGTGTACTTGGACCAGCTGTTGCCGAGGATGCGGACCGACCAGAGGATGGAACCATCCACTCCTGAGAGCGCCATGGTTGGGTACTCGAAAGGAAGCTGGCCGCGGACAATGAAGGCCGTGTACTGCGCTACGTAGTCTGGTATCCCGTCGCCATCGAGGTCAGGCCATCCGTCCACTGGAGGCGGAGTCACCGGATTGTCCACCTCGACATCCGGAGGCGAGGCAATCTGCCACAGAACCTGCTTGGTCCGGCTATCGATCATGCCGAAGTACTGCCGCCCGTAGTCCGTACTCTGGTAGAATAGGTCGTCGAACCCATCCGAGTCGAGGTCCCCGGCCAACCAGATACCTGAAAACGCACGCATCTGCGGGATGCCGCCGCCAAGGGGCGGCGGAGGGGGTACCTGTCCCTCGATCACAAGGCTGGGCAAGGCCCAATATGTCGGGAGCTGGAACAGACCCAGGAGGCCAACGAGCTCGAGACCAGCCGGCGTGCCGACCATGGCCACCTTCGGCGCCCACCAGGGCCCCAAGGTGAGTTCGGCCTGTTTGAGTCGTGACCATGTGAGTGATGGCCCATACATTCCATCTCCGCCCGCGGACGGAAGCAGCTTCCAGATGTCTGTCCCGCTCCAGCCAGACCTGTTGCGGCCTTGAGCGAGGAAGTCGGCCATCCCGTCCCGTGTAAGGTCCCCACAGGGGAGTCCAGACTCCCATGAGAACCTCCCTGGCTGGGTCAGCGGTTCGGGTAGGACCACATCGCGCACCACCCACTGCCGCTCGGGAGTGGCAGGCCCACCCTGCGTCCTCCCCGCGACCGCGATCGCGGGGAGGACGACGAGCACCAGGGAGAGCATCATGGCGCTGCGGGACAGGCTCACAGTTCCTCGCCTACCTTGGGTGCCACCCACAATGGCGCCCCGGGCCTTGCCCTTCAGCCTGGGCGTGCCGGACCGCATGTGGTTAGCGCGTGATCTCGGCGACGCCGAGGCTGGACATGGTGTAGACCTGGCCGGGCTTGGTGGGGTCGAGGACCACGGCGCGCATGTAGAGCTTCGTGCCCGCGAGGGAGTTCTTCCCGGGGATGCTCCAGCTCACCGTGGCCTCGCCGTAGGCGTCGAGGACGCCGGTCACGGGCCGGGCGTGCAGGGTGCGCCGGTAGAGGAGGCTGTCGCCGAGGTGGGTGTTCCAGCCGCCGAGGCGCATGCCGTCGGCCTGGAAGCGGTCCGAGGCCAGGATGTAGAAGCTCCGGCCGGGGCTGGAGGGGATGCTCACGGTCAGGGGCTGCACGGAGCCGACGGGCATTCGGTCGGCGTGGAAGAGGGTGCGTTGGCCGAGGACGACGAAGTGGGCCGCCTGGTGCCAGGTCTTGCCGTAGTCCGGGGCGATGACGGTGCGACCGATCTCGGTGAATCCATCCCGGTCGATGTCGCCCAGGAGGAAGTGGTCGTTGAAGGGGATGTAGCCGGTCCAGACATTGACGGGATCGTCGTTCCACGGCGCCAGGGTGTCCGGGAAGTGCTCCAAGGAGATGAGCTGGCCGTTGTAAGGTGAGACGTGGACCACTGCGAGCCAGTCGTAGGGACCACCGGTGACCGGGTCCTGGTCGTCCACCTCCACAATGACGCAGATGTCCTTCTGTCCGGGACTGCCGGGAACTCCCGTACAGAGGATCGGAGACCAGTATTGGTAACCAGTGGCTGTGGGGGGGAGTAGGTTGTCGAGCCAGGAGTTGCTCACATGCCAGAGGCTGCTCCCATCGGCGGAACTCAACGCCGTGGCGTGCTCGCCCGTGTTCCTTTCAATGCCCACGAGGTCCGGTAGCCCGTCTCCGTCAACGTCCGGGCCGAAGGTCGTGTACTTGGACCAGCTGTTGCCAAGGATGCGGACCGACCAGAGGACGGAGCCGTCCGCTCCGGAGAGCGCCATGATGGGGTACTCGAACGGGATCTGTCCGAACACAATGAAAGCAGTGTACTGCGCGATGTAGTCAGGTACGCCATCGCCGTTCAGGTCGGGCCAGCCGTCAAGCGGCGGCGGTGTTACGGGGTTATCCACCTCCAGGTCTGGCTGGGACGCCACTTGCCAGACGACCTGCATTGACTGGCTGTCGATCAACCCAAAGAACTCCCGGTCAGAAGTCCCACCTTCGTAGAACAGGTCGTCAAATCCATCAGCGTTGAGGTCGCCGGCCAACCACAGGCCCGTGTATCCGCCCATCGCTGGGATTCCTCCGCCGATGGGTGGCGGTATGGGGACCTCGCCTAGCACTTCCAGACTCGGCAAAGCGCGATAGATCGGAAGCTGCGCCAGTGTCATGATGCTCACGAGCCGGAGTCCGGAAGGCGTATTGACCACAGCCGACATGGGTTGTTTCCAGGACATCAAAGCGGCGTACGGTTTGTACTCGGACCAAGTCAAGCCGGGGAGGTAGGCGCCGTCCCTCCCGATAGAGCCCAGCAACTGCCAAGTGGCTGTTCCGCTCCAGTCACTTCTGTGTTGCCCCTGTACGATGAAGTCCGCCATGCCGTCCTCGGTCGGATCGCCTAGAGGGATGGCGTATTGCCATGTGAAAAACCCCGGGCGTGCAAGCGGCTCCGGCTGAACAACATCTCGGATCACCCATTGCCGTTCGGGGGTGGATGGCCCTCCCTGCGTCCTCCCCGCCACCGCGATGGCGGGAAGGACGACCAGCACCAGGGAGAGAATCATGACGTTGCGGGACAGGCTCACAGCTCCTCACCTCCCTTGTCACGCAGACCGGAGCCGACGGACGGACGGGGATCGTTGCTGTAGTCGGTCGCCGCTTCCGGAGAATCGTATGTGATGTATGCGGGCGATCGGCCCCATGGAAACGAAGCCGTCGACAGGAAGAACTGCGTGGCATCAATACTTGTCCAGACGATTGGAGAACCGACAAAAGGAGAGGCGGCGTCGGTGGAGAAGTCCCCGATGAACGGCACTGAGCGCGTGCCTGCAACTGCGATCTCTGCGACACCTACACCGCTCGATTTGTCCGGTCTTGCCACTGAGAGGAAGCCAAGGCCGTAGTCGCCATTGGTGGGCGTCTTCCTCTCCAGAATGGACTCCCTCACCATCGTCAGCCGAACGTCCTGCCCTTCGGTCCACTTGTACAGGGCCGTGGAGCCGTTCAGGGCCGAGACCTCCACCGTCCAGTCGTTGCCGGCGCTGTCGCCATTCCCCGCCAGGACGCAGTGTTGGACGGGAACCAGGATGTATGGTCCGCCGGAGGGCTCTCCGGCGTTCCGGTCGAACTCCACGAACCACCCCCCGCCGGGGTTGTTCCAGACGTAGCTGTTGACGAGCCGGCAGGAGGCGGCGCTGAAGTAGCCGGAGCCACCGGTCGTGTTGCCAACCACCGCGACGCGCACACCGTACTCCCCATTGTTGCTGATGTCGGCCCGGTTGATGACGCCCTGGCCGAAGTGCTCGGGGAAGGAGGCCGGCTCGCTGTTGTTCCCGCTGATCAGGCTGCGTGCTCCCCCGGGGTAGAAGTCCTGTGTGCCGCCAACAATGGCTCCTTGGGCAGCTCCATTCTGCCAGGGTGTCCCGGCAGCCATGTGGACGCCGCTGCCCTGGTTGTTGTGCATGTCGCAGTTGTCCAGATCCAGGTAGAGGCCGGTGGGGAAGAGCATCTCGACCCTCTGCACGGCGCCAGCGGCATGCAGGAACAGCCCACTGCCCGTATTGCCCTGGAAGGCCGCATCCGTCCCGATCAGGGCCAGGTAGCCCTCCATGGTGAAGAAGTGGACACCGGAGTAGTGGAACGAGCCCGGCGTGTGACTGGCCTGGGGACCCATCTTGGAGAGCACGGTCCCTCCCTGGAGCTCGACCTGGCCACGAGTGTAGGTGCCCGTAGTCGCGTGGATTCCCGTGGCACGGAAGTTCCTCATCGTCGTGCCGGTGACGCTGATCTTGAAAGCCGCGGTGTAATCGTCCTGGAACGACAAGCGTCGCGGGCAGACCGCGTAGAGTCCTACATCCCATCCAGCAGAGGATCCGGAGGCCCTGCCGTCCCAGACCCCGCCGTTGATGGACAGCTCCGCCGAAGCAATGGGCCGCGTGATGGATGGGTTGGCGTCGTCGTGTTCATCTGTGATGCCCTGAGCCATGACCTCCACCAGGCGCGTGCCCTCTGGCGCGAACTCGTCCAGGGAAGTGAGGTCCAGCCAGGGTTCTGGATCCATCGTCGGGAAGGAGCCCGCGGTGGTGAGGTTCGTGATCTCGGAGCCCGAGCGGATCTGGCTGATGAGCCCGAGAGAGCCCTCGATGGCGTGCAACCGGATGCCGACCTGCGGTGCCTGGTACACGGGCGCGGGCGAGACCGGATAGCTCGTGTACCGTACCGTGCAGTCCTTGATCTTGATGGTGGCCTTTGCACCGGCCACCAGAACTGCATCGAGACCGGCCTGGTTCCGGTTCCACGTGACATCCTTGAAGGTCACGTTGAAGTAGCCGCCACTCGCGCCGTCGAGCCTGACGGCCGCTTGGCCACCGGTGAAGGTGATGCCCTGGATCTTGGTCGTCTTGTCGTCCGTCGGGCTGCCCTCAAGGAAGAACAGCTCGGAAGGAGGCTGGGCAGCCGTGGACCAGACCAGGACCGGCGGCCCCGATACGTTGGCCGTGATCGTCACTCCGGCCGGAATGTGGATGGGGAAACTCTCGGCCGGGTTGACATTGGGCGGGTAGGTCGTCTCCGAGTACCCGACCGGGTTGCCATTCTGGTCAGTGATGCCCTTGATCACAACCACCGTACCGGGCGAGATGTTGACCAGGGCATCCGAGATGCGCAGGTAGGCCCCAGGCGTGTTGCCGGAGCCGTCCACGAACCGGTAGTTGAGCTGCCCCTGGGCCCCTAGGGGGGGGGGGAAGAAGGAGGGAAAGCCGGGAAGGGAAGGGCTTTCTCCCGGAAGCCGGTTGTCCGGGTGTGGAATGGGACAAAAGCCCGAAACGGCCCAGGTCCCCGGCTGGGAAAAACCCGGGGGGCCCCCACCC
>CAYMFV010000129.1:0-7706 GCA_964389745.1 uncultured Planctomycetales bacterium
CATCGCCGGTCCCCGGGTGCTGCTCGCCCTCCTGGAGAACTTCCAGGAGGAGGATGGCGGCGTCCTCCTGCCCCGGGCCCTGCAGCCCCCCCTGGGCGGCGGGGAGCGGCTGCGGCCTTCGGGAAGCTGGTCAGCGCTGCCGGACGGGCGCCCCGCCGCCGCCCGAGGCCGGGCCGGTGGTCGTCGTGGTTGCGCCGGCGACGCCGCCCTGGGGGCGCTCCGTACCGGGCCCGCCGGTGCCGCTCTCACCGGCGGCCTCGCCTCCCGGGGGCCCCGGCAGGACCGGGTGGATGCGGTTGCGGAAGACCCAGCGCACCGGCTCGTCGATGGTCAGGATGTCCTCGAAGAGCAGCCGGGCCCGGTTGGCCCCGAGGATCTCCAGGCTCTCCTTGGAGCGCCGGGGCTGGACCTCCAGCTCAAGGCGCACCTCGATGGCGAAGGGCAGTGCCTCCATCTCCTCGCTGTCCCACTCGTCCTCCCAGGTGGGGTCGGTCTCGGGCCGGGCGTAGTAGCGCAGGTCGAGGCCGGTGACCCGGTCGTAGAGGAGGGTGAAGCCGCCGTCCCGGAAGGGCTCGTCGTCCTGGAGGAAGTCCTCCCGGCGGTAGAGCTCCAGGAAGTCGTAGAGGGTCGGATGCTGGCGCAGCCGGTAGCCCACCTCGACCAGGGGCGCCCGGACGAACTCCATGCGCACCGGGTCGTAGAAGGGCCGCAGGGAGCGCCGGTAGCAGAGGAAGTCCAGGCGGTCGGCGTCGGCACCGGCGATGGAGCCGTCCTCGCCCTTCAGAACCCGGTACTCGGCGGCGTCGTAGACGGCCAGGCGGGACAGGTCCTCCCGGAGGAGCTCGAGGATGCGCGGTCCCTGGCTCTCGGTCTCGATGACGTTGTGGATGGCGTTCACCGCCCGCTGGGTGTAGTCCAGGGAGCCGAGGACGGCGGTCATCACCATCACGGCGATGCCCAGAGCCACCAGGATCTCCACCAGGGTGAAGCCGCCGCGTCTCACTGGAGCTCCGCCGGCAGGTTGTCGCCCCAGGTCTGCTCCCAGAGCTCGAAGTCCTGGTACACGGCCCAGGTGGGCAGGACGGTCTCCAGGTGGTACTCGGCGAAGTCGTCGACGGCCCGGCCGGTGGGGTAGAGGACGGTCAGGAAGACCCGGGTGAACTCGGGTTGCTCCTCCTCCTCCTCGGTGGTCTCCTCGTAGCTCTCCTCGGCGGCCTGGCGCCAGGCGAGCTCCTCGTCGGAGAGGCCGATGCCGCTGGCGTAGGCGCTGCCGTCCCCGAGGCCCAGGATGAAGCGGAAGTCGGGCTCGCCGTAGTCGGCGAAGTCACCCTGGTAGCCGTCCACCAGGTCGGGGACGCGGGCGGCCTCGATGCGGTGCAGGAGCAGGGCCCCCAGGCGGGAGGCGATCGACAGGTTGCGGGCGGTCACCGCCCGGGCGATGGCGGTGTTGCGCTCCTGGAGCATCAGGGTCAGGCCCACGGCCAGGAGCAGGACCGCGGCCATGACCTCGATCAGGGTGAAGCCCCGGCGTTGGCGGCTAGAAGTCATTCTCGGTGACCGGCCGTGGCTCGGCCCGGCCGCTGATGACCTTGGAGGAGCCGGTCAGGGCCAGGACCCGGACCGTCAGGGTGTAGCCCTCGCCGGCGTCGTTCACCAGCCACAGGTAGAGCTCGTCGGCCGAGCCCTGGGCGTCGAAGACCAGCTCGTAGGTCCCCTGGCGGAAGACCCGGCCGCTGCTGTCCACCAGGCCGTCGAAGTGGACCCCCTGGTGGAGCTTGTTCCAGGACAGGGCGACGCGCTCCTCGGGGCTCCGGGCCGGCCGTCCCTCGGCGTCCATGGGGGTCCGGATCCGGTAGCGGTCGTCCTCGAGGGCGATCTCGACGGTGTAGCTGCGGCCGTAGGAGATGGCCGAGGTCCGGGCCAGGTCCAGGGTGGCCAGGAACTCCCGGGCCGCGGCCTCGCCCCGGCTCGAGGGCAGGTAGGTGTCCAGGCGGACGGTGGCGGTGGTCAGGACCAGGGCCACGATCAGGACCACCACGGTGATCTCGATCAGGGTGAAGCCCCGGCGCCCGGTGATCGCCGCCACCCGCTCACTCGAGGTCGGCGGAGGAGAGGTCCTCGTCCTCGCCGGTGCCGCCGGGAGCGCCGTCCCGGCCGTAGGAGACGATCTCGAAGCTGCCGTCGTTGTTGACGATGTACTCGTACTCGTGGTCCCAGGGATCGAGAGGAACCCGCTTGATGTAGGGCTCGCCGGTGTCCTCGTCGGGCTCGGTGAGCTCCTCGAGGCTGTCGGGCAGCCGGTTGTTGTAGGTCCGGTACATGTCCACGGCGCCCTCGAGCTGGCGGATCTGGGTCCGGGCGGTGCCCTTCTTGCCCTTGACCAGGGCCTGGAAGACGTTCGTGCCCACCAGGCCCACCAGCAGGCCGATGATGAGCACCACCACCATGATCTCGATGAGGGTGAAGCCGCCCTGGCGGCGGCGGCGGCGGCGGAACTTGGGCTTTGCCATGGTCGGTACTTGCCGGGTAGTGGCGGCGCGGGCCGCCTGTCAGAAGGACTGGGACATCTGCAGCACGGGCCACAGGATCGAGAGGACGATGAAGCCGACCAGGACCGCCAGGACGACGATCAGGATCGGCTCGATCAGGGAGGTGAACTTCTGGGTGGCGATCTCCACCTCCTCCTGGTAGGCCTCACCCACCTGGTCCATCATGGAGTCCAGCTCCCCGGACTGCTCGCCGACGGCGATCATGTAGCCCACCAGGGGGGGGAAGACGCCGGACTTCTTGATCGGGGTGGCGATGTCCGCCCCCTCGAGGATCTTCTCCCGGACATCGTCGATGGTCTGTTCCAGGAGCCGGTTGCCGAGGACCGTCCGGGTCACCTCCAGGCAGCGCACCACCGGCACCCCGGAGCGCAGCAGGGTGGCGAAGGTCTGGGCGAAGCGGGCCAGGGCCTGCTTGGTGAGGAGGTCGCCGACCACGGGCAGGCGCAGGAGCCGCCGGTCGATGGCGAGCCGTCCCCGAGGCGAGGAGTAGACCAGGTTGAGGACCAGGAGGCCGAAGACGACCGCCAGGACCAGGGCCCACCAGTAGCCCACGAGGAAGGCGGAGGCGCCCTGGAGGATCCGCGTCGGCAGGGGCAGGACCTGGCCCCGGGCCTCGAGCATGGTGGTGATCTTGGGCACCACCATGACCATCAGGGTGGCCACCACCAGCACCCCGATGATGAGCATGATCACCGGGTAGGCCAGGGCGGCCTGGACCTTGTTCCGGACCCGGGTCTGGTTCTGGATGAAGGTGGACAGGCGCTCGAGGACCTCGTCCAGGCGCCCCGCGGCCTCCCCCGAGCGAACCATGGAGACGTAGAGGCCGTCGAAGTACTCCGGGTAGGCAGCCAGGGCGTCGGCGGTGGGCTTGCCCTGGGCGATCTGCTCCCGGAGGTCCCGGTAGAGGACGTTCAGCCGCTTGTTGTCGGTCTGCTCGATGATGGCTCGGAGGGCCTCGGTGAGGGGGATGCCGGCCTTGAGCAGGGTGGCGAGCTGGCGGGTGAAGGTGTAGACCTCCTCCAGGCGCTTCTTGCTGATCCGGCCGCCCTCCCGGCCCCGGGCCCGGACCAGGGCCTTCTGTACCCGTTCCGCCAGGTCGCTCCTCTTGCTGTCCCGCCAGGCCGAGGGGCCCTGGCCCCGGCGCAGCACGGGCAGCCGCTTGCGCCCGCCGCGGGTCTCGTCCAGGGTGGTGACCAGGATGCTCTGGCGGCGCAGCTTGAGGCGTGCCTCCCGGGGGGAGTCGGCATCCACCACCCCGGTCGTGCCCTTGCCTCGTGCGTCGTAGCCGCGCCACTCGTAGATCGGCATGGCTCTCGGCTCAGAGGGTGTCGAGCTGGGTCACCCGGACCACCTCCTCCGGGGAGGTCTGCCCCTGGAGGATCTTCTGGACACCGTCCATGCGCAGGGTGCGCATGCCCGCCACCTTCATGGCGACCCGCTTCAGCTCGGTGGCCGTGGCCCGGTTCATGACCAGGGTGCGCACCTCCTCCAGCATGGGCAGCATCTCGTAGATGGCCGTGCGTCCCTGGTAGCCGGACTGGAAGCACTCGTCGCAGCCCGGCGCCACCGCGATCTGGCCGTCGGGGAGCTGGTCGGGGTCGACGCCAAGGTCCCGGAGCTCGGCCAGCTCGGTGTCGGTGGCCCGCCGCCAGGTGCGGCAGGCGGGGCACAGGGTGCGGACCAGGCGCTGGGCCACCACCAGGACCAGGGAGGAGGCCACCAGGTAGGGCTCGACTCCGATGTCCACCAGACGCGTGATGGTGCTCGGTGCGTCGTTGGTGTGCACCGTGGAGAACACCAGGTGGCCGGTGATGGCGGCCCGGATGGCGATCTCGGCGGTCTCCAGGTCCCGGATCTCGCCCACCATCATCACGTCCGGGTCCTGGCGCAGGAAGGAACGCAGGCCGGCGGCGAAGGTCAACCCCTTCTTGGTGTTCACCTGCACCTGGCTGACGCCGTCCAGGTGGTACTCCACCGGGTCCTCGATGGTGAGGATGTTCTTGTCCCCGGTGCTGATCTCCGAGAGGCTGGCATAGAGGGTGGTGGTCTTGCCGGAGCCCGTCGGGCCGGTGACCAGGACGATCCCGTGGGGGTAGCGGATGTAGGTCTCGAGGAGCTTCCGGTGGCGCTCATCCAGGCCGATCTCCTCCAGGGTGAAGACCCTGCCGGTCTTGTCGAGCAGCCGCAGCACCGCCCGCTCGCCGTCGCTGGTCGGGATCACCGAGATGCGTACGTCCACCTCGCCGTCGCCGATGCGGATCGTCGCCCGGCCGTCCTGGGGCAGGCGCCGCTCGGCGATGTCCATGCGGCCCATGATCTTGATCCGGGAGAGGATGGCGTCCTGCACCGACTTCGGCACCGACTCCATGTCGTAGAGGATGCCGTCGATGCGGAAGCGCACCTGGAGGCGGTCCTGATAGGGCTGGAAGTGGACGTCCGAGGCCCGGAGCTTCAGGGCCTGGAAGAGCACCGAGTTCACCAGCTTGATGATCGGTGCCTTGTTGGCCACGTCGAGGAGGTCCTCGCTCTCCTCGACGGCGGCGGCCAGCCCGGAGATGTCGGTGTCCTCCAGGTCGCCCAGAGCCTCCTCGACGCCGTCGGCCTTGTGCCGGAAGGCCCGGTTCACCAGGTTGGTGATCTCGCCTCGGGGTGCCAGGAGGAAGCGGACCTCGCCGGGCAGCATGGCGGTCAGGTCGTCCTGGGGATGGACGTCCAGAGGGTGGGCAGTGGCCACGACCAGGGTCTCCCCCTCCCGGCCGACGGCGATCATGTCGTGGGCCCGGGCGAAGGCCAGGGGCACCCGCTCGATGAAGATCGGGGGCACCTGGATGCCCTCCAGGCGGGCCCGGAACTCCAGGTCCAGGTGCCGGGCGAAGGCCCGGAGCACCGCATCGTCGTCGGCACCCCGCTGCAGGAGGAGGCGGTCGTAGCTCTGGCCGGTGGCGGCGGCCTGGTCCCGGAGCTTGCGCAGCTCCGCCTCTTCCAGGCCCGTCTCCTCGTGGAGGATGGCGATCAGATCAGTGGGGGGAGCGGCGGCCAGATCCTCGGCGCTCATCGACGGTCCTCCCGGGTCGGGGGCGGCTCCGGCGGCTGGCGTTCCTCCTCCGTTCCGGCCTTCGTCTCCTGCCCGTCGCCGGTCGCGGGCGCCGCCGGCGGCAGCACCTCCCGCCCCTCACCCCCGGAGGCATCGACACCGACGGTCTCCGGCGGCACGAAGCCGGTCGGGGCGACGAAGGCCGGGGCCGCGAAGGAGGAGGGATCCAGGTAGCCGGTCTCCAGCTCCCCGTCCTCGTTCACGTCCCGGTCCAGGATGACGTCCAGGGGGTTCTCCATCCGGAAGCCCGGGTCCACCTGGCGCACCCGGTCCAGGCCGATGACGTCGGCGGCCCGGGCCTTGCCGGCCTCGGAGATGTCCCGGAGCTCCTCGAAGTCGTCCAGGATCCGGGGCGTGCAGAAGAAGTAGAGGGTGGTCTTGACCTTGCTGTCGGTGTTGCGGCTGAAGAGCCAGCCCAGCACCGGGATCTCGCTCAGCCAGGGCACCCCGGTCTGGTCTTGCAGGAGGTCGTCCCGGATGATGCCGCCCACCCACATGGTGGCCCCGTCGGGCAGGTAGACGGTGGTCTTCAGGTAGCGGGTGACCCGGGGCGGCGGCACGGTGCCGCTGGTGAAGGCGCCCCGGAAGGTCGAGACCTCCAGGGTCACGTCCAGGCGCAGGTACTTCTTGGCCGAGATCGAGGGCGTGATGGTCAGCTTGATGCCGGCCTCCTGGAAGTCCTGGAAGGTCTCGGTCACGCCGACGCCCTGGACCGCCGTCTGGGTGGTCACCGGGATCTCGTCCTTGGACTCCACCACGGCGCCCCGGTTGTTGGTCACCAGGATGGAGGGGATGGACAGGATGTTGGTGTTGCTGGAGCTCCGGGCCGCCGCCAGGAGCACCGGCAGGCCGAAGTCGGCCCCGTCGAGGATGCCGGCGGTGAGGCCGGCGGCGGAGCTGTCGGGCAGGCGGGTGTCGGCGAAGCCGTCGCCGTCCTGGTCCACCAGGGTGGAGATGCCGACGCTGGTGAAGCCGAAGCCCCGCTGGAAGTCGCCGTCGGGCGGGTTGACGTTGGCGAACTCGACGCCCAGGGAGCGGGTGAAGTCCTCGGAGACCTCGATCAGGGCGGTCTCGATCAGGACCTGGGGCTGGCGCTGGTCCAGGCGGTCCAGGAGCCGTTCCAGCTCGGCCCACTTGGTGCGTGTGGCGGTGATGAGCAGGGAGTTGGTCTCCTCCTGGTCCTGGATGACCACCCGCTGCTCGGCCCGCCGGGCCTGGGCGCCGGGGGCTCCGGAGGAACGGGCCGCCTGCTCCTCGGCGGTCTGGGTCTTCTGCAGGAAGTCCACCAGGTCCTCGGCCAGCTCCTTGGCCGAGATGTTCTGGAGGACGTAGATCCGGAAGTTGGTCTCCGGAGCCTCCAGGCGGGTGTCGAGCTGGGCGACCAGGTCCTTGACCTTCTCCAGGTTCTCCGGCGAGGCCAGGACCAGGAGGCTGTTGTCCCGGGGGTTGGCGATGATCTTGGTGGGGATCTCCTGCTGCAGGGCGGTGGCGTCGGCGCCCCGGGGCCGGGTGGGGCGGACCTGGGGCCCCGTGGTCTCCTCGATCAGGTCCTGGAGGAGCTGGGCCATCTCCTCGGCGCTGGCCTCCTGGAGCTGGATCTTCTCGATGACCGGTTCCGGCAGGTCCGGCTCCTGGTCGAGGATGCGCACCAGGCGCACCGCCCAGGCCACGAAGGGGCCGAAACCCTGGATGAGGAGGGCGCCGCCGGCGTCGTTCTGCAGGGGCATGAAGGAGTCCTGCCCGGCGCCGGGGCCGCTCGAGCCCAGGGCGGTGCGCAGGTTGTTGCCCAGGGTGGTGGGGTTGGCGTACTTCAGGGGCACCACCGTGGTGATGTAGATGCCCGGCTGGTCGGCGTAGCGCTCGGCCTCGTCGGCCTCCACGAAGAGGGTGTTGGCCTTGATGTCGGCAGTGGTGCCGGCGTTCACCGGCGTGATCTTGATCACCTCCAGGTCCCCGGAGCCCTGCTGCACGCAGACAAAGCCGTTGATCTTGATCATGATGTGGACGAAGGCGCGGCTGGCCCTTATCCAGACTTGACCTGTCCGGCGGCGGGGGGGGGGGTG
>CAYMFV010000130.1:0-7695 GCA_964389745.1 uncultured Planctomycetales bacterium
AGGCCGGATAGACCATGGCCAGGAGAAAAGTACAGACCAGATGTTGCACTATCCTAAGCGACAGCACGGCCCGGTTGCCTCCCGATGGTCGAGCGTTGTTTCATTACTCTTCCCATCGGACAGCCGGGTCGTGCGTTTGCCCCGCAGGGTGCCCTACGCCCTGCCGCTCAGCCTGCGAAACCCGCGAAAGGTCAGTTGTGGTCGTCTTCCGCCATCACTTGCCAGGCCTCGCGCTCGATGCCTCTCCTTGATCGCTCTTGACCGCCATGTTGGGCCCCGTGTACTCCCAGTCCACGACGAGCCCGTTCTCATCGAAGTCGATCGTCGCCATTTCCGTCAAGGTCTCTGTATCCACCTTCGTGTAGAACGGGTTGAGCATCGAGGCGTTCGCCGCGCTCGCCTGGCTCGTGATGTGCTGGTAGATGAAGCGCCGACCGCCTTCCGGCCGCGCCACCACCTGTGCCGGATCGCCGTGCCGGGCTATAACCTGGTCCGCAGTCGTCACACCGACCACGATCCACTGGAAGTCGGCCTCCGCGAAGTCGCGCCCCATCTCGACAGAAGCGCACGATGCAAGGCCGGTGAGAAGCAGCAGCAACGGGAAGAGTCTCATTGTCGCCTGCAGGAACGTCTCCAGCGGGCACCCGGTGAGGTAGAAGCAGGTTCCCGCTTCGGTCCTCCAGGCTAGCTCTTCCCCGGGGGCTCGTCAAGTCTTTCTTCCTGTTCCCGGAACTCCTCCGGCGGATGCTCGCCCAGGGCGTTGATCGCCTTCTCGATGTCGGGGCCGGCGATCCAACGGCGCTCGGTGGGGCCGAGGCGCATCACCCGCCAGACACGCTCGGGATCAAGGCCAACCCGGGCCAGAAGCGAGGCCAAGCCTCTCGAGAAGCCGCCTAGCGCCTGAGTTAACGGGAGATGCAGATTGGTGGCGAGTTCCACGAGCTCACTTCCTTCGAGCCAGAGGCCAGCAGGGCCAGGAGAGCCGCCTAGTACCTGGCTTCAAGCCTTGGGAAGCCACGCGCGGCCCTGTTCCTGCCACGGGCCGAATGGCCCCGAGTTCGCGGAGGACCGCGGGCGTCTCCTGCGGCGTGTCCACATAGACGACATGTCGACCTTTCAGGCGACGAACGCCGGAAGACGATAGGGAAAGTCCCGTTCGGGCTCCTTGAACCGCAACAACACCGCAACCGAGGAACCCCAGGGTTTGGAAACTGCTTTTGGCGGGCTCGCCCTAACCCCCCGTGGGTACTGGGACTTACGAATGGTCGGGGCGCGGGGATTCGAACCCCGGGCCTCTTGCACCCCATGCAAGCGCGCTAGCCAAGCTGCGCCACGCCCCGAACCGGTGGGGCCGCGCCATCCCGAGCACCGGGCCCGGCGCGGCCTGCTGCGGGGATTCTACCGCCCCCCGGCAAGGGCGCAAGCGGGGCCTCCGGGCACCAGTATCCCCGCAGGGGACCCGAGCTTGACCGCATCCGGGGCAGTGGGGTAGAGCTGCGCGGGCTCCATGGAGTCGGTCCCCCACCGTGCCTCCCCGAGCACGCTCCTCCCCCCGGCTCTCCTCGCAGGTCTCCTTGGCCTGCTCTCCCCGGCCGCAGCGGGTGCCCAGTCGGTCTCGGGCATCCCTGATCCGGGCGGCGCCGCCGCCGGACGCTGGCCGGAGGCGGCTCCCGGGGGCGGTTCCTCCTACCGGGTCCAGGCCGCCAGCGACGGGCACTTCGTCCTCCGGGCCGAGGATCTCCTGCCCCCCGTCGGCGGTCTGTGGCGGGGCATGGCCTACCCGGAGGTCTCCAACCAGGCTCTGGTCCTCTACGCGCAGCTTGCGGACCCCACGGGCGGCCTCCTCCGGGTCACCGTACCCATGCACCGGCACCCGAGCCCGGAGGCCCTGGCTCTGCGGCTCACCGCCGGCCACAACTGCGGGATGCGGGTCCTCTTCACCGTGGTCGGCACGCCGGCCGAGAACTCGCCGGTGCCCTGGAGCGAGGACCCCATCCTGGGCCGGCCCGAGTACGCCAAGGCGCCGCCCGTGGACCCGAACCTCTGGGCCACGGAGTTCCGGGACCTGCTCCTGGCCGTCCAGAGGGACACGGGCCAGCTCCCGGAATACGTGGAGCTCTGGAACGAGCCGCCCCTGGAGCTCTGGTGGACGGGCACCGGGACCGAGCTCCTGGAGCTGTACCGGGCCTTCGCCTCCACGCTGGCCGCCACCTTCCCCGACGCCGTGGGCATCGGCGGCTGCGGCATGGGCCGGCCCCGCTTCATGCCCCCGGTGAGCTCCGGGAACACCTTCCTGGAGGATCTGATCGCCTTCGCCGCCGGCCAGGGCCTGCCCCTGGACTTCCTCTCCTGGCACAACTACGAGCTGGCCAGCAGCGCCCGCTTCTACAACCCGGCCGAGATCCTGCGGACCGCCGGGCAGCGGCATGGCCTGCCCGAGCTGGAGCTCCTGATCTCGGAGTGGAACGTCTACGGGCGGGCCCTCGACAACCCCCGGGCCATCGAGTTCGGCGGCAGCCACGCCGCGGCCGTGGTGGCGGGAGTCCTCACCGCCGCCTCCCAGGTGGCGCTTGACGGGCAGAGCTTCTACCTCCTCCAGGACGACCTGGAGGACTTCTGGAGCATCGAGGACCTCCTGGGCGACCCTGGCGCCCTCACCCGCCGGGGCGTGAAGAAGCCGGTCTGGCGGCTCCACGAGTTCCTCCTGGGCATGGCCGCCGAGGAGCGGATCGCCATCGACTGGCCCCGGAACGAGTAGACCCTCTCGGTGGTGGCCACCCGGCTCGGGGACCGCATCCGGGTCGTGGTGGCCAACGACATGGTGGACCCCGACTGGGTCTGGGCTGAGGGCTGCCGGGAACGGGGCCACGACCCCAACCCCCTGTGGACCGCCATGGAGGCGGTGCTCCAGGCCGGCCTGCCCCTGACGGTGGACAACCTCCTGGCCCAGGGCTTGAACCTGCACGAGGCCCTCACCGTCCTGGAGGTCCTGGCCCTCTCCCAGGAGGCCGCCACGGCCCGAAAGACCCGCCGGGCCGTCACCCTGGAGTTCACCGGCTCCGGCCAGCCCCAGCCCTTCCTGGTCTGGCGTTTCGACTCCACCCACAACGACCCGGCGGGCCACCGGAAGGAGTTCCTGCCGGTCCTGGAGTGGGTGGACTCCCAGGCCGACTACGCCGGCTGGCAGGCGGCGAGCCAGGTCCTCCTCCTGAACGGCGTCCCGCCGCCGCCCTACGGCTCCATGAACATGCCCAGGAGCCCCGAGGAGCTGGCCAACCTCCTGGGGATCAGCATGGAGCTCGCCCTGGAGGTCTGGACCACCTACGTGGAGACCGTGGATGAGGCCAGGATGGCCTACGTGGACCTGGTGAACAGCCAGCCCTCCGCCGTCCTCCAGCCCGTGACGTCCCAGGCGGCCGGCCTGGAGATCGACGGGACCAGCGTCCGCTTCGCCGTCGAGCCGGACAGCGTCCTGGTCCTGGACCTCCTCTACCACTAGATCTGGCACTCGACGGCCCCGCCAGCCCCGGTCGACCCGCCGGGGAAAGGCTCATGGTGCCCCTATAGGCGCCGACAAGGGGAGTGGATCGCCGGACGGTTGCCCCCAGGCCGCCCGGCCCCCTCCGCACACGAATGTCGAGCGCCATGAGACCCCTCCACATCCCGGTCCTGCTCCTCCTCGGGGCCTCCTGCCTGGCGGCAGCCCCCTCTCTGCGGGCTGCCACTCCCGATCTCCAGTCCGGCGGCTATCGCGTCCAGGCTGCCAGCGACGGCCACTTCACACTCCGGCCGGAGAACCTGATGGCCGCCGCCAGCACCTCGATCTCCGGGATCTGCAACAACCTGGTCTCCAGCCAGTCGATGCAGCTCTTCCAGCAGCTCCCGGGGTCCTCCGGCGGCCTCTACCGGGTGACGGCTCGGATGGACATGGAGCCCCCGGCGGAGCACCTGGCGAACCTGGTGCAGAGCGGCCAGAACGCCAACATGAAGGTGCTCCTCACGGTCCTGGGCACCCAGACGTGGAACACGACCGGGGAGATCGGACCCAACCCGGACTGGGGGCTGCCGACCCACGCCAAGGCGCCGCCGGCGGACTTCCAGCTCTGGGCGGACACGGTCCGCGACCTCCTCCTGGAGATGCAGACGAACTACGGCGTCCTTCCCGACTACGTCGAGTTCTGGAACGAGCCGGACCTGGACATCTTCTGGACCGGCACCCGGGAGGAGCTCCTGGATCTCTATGAGACCCTGGCCGTCACCTTGCGCGCCGCCTTCCCCAACCACGAGTTCGGCATCGGCGGCCTGGGGGTCGGCCTGCCCATGAACACCATGGGCGGCCAGAACTGGGTCCTCCAGGAGATGGTCAGCCGCAGCTCGGCCAACGGGATCCCCCTGGACTTCCTGTCCTGGCACACCTACACCGAGCCCTCCACCAGCATGCGTTTCTATCCGGTGGTGGACACGCTGCGAGCCGATCTCGCGGCCGGCGGCCTGAGCAACGTGGAGCTCTTCGTCACCGAGTGGAACCTGTGGGGGCCGCCCACCGGCCACCCCCGGGCCATCGAGCACGACACCAGCCACGCCGCCGCCAACATGGCCGGCTTCCTGGCCGCCATCCCGGACGTCGGCCTGGACGGCCACACCTTCTTCCTCCTCCAGGATGACACCGGACTGGACAAGGCCATCACCGACCTGACCGGCGCCAACCCCGGGGCCATCACCCGGCGCGGCGTCTTCAAGCCTGCCTGGCGCATCCTGGAGTTCATGCTCCCCATGTCCCAGGAGCAGCGGATCGAGGTCCAGTGGCCCCAGAACGAGTGGGCGGTCTCGGTCTACGCCACGCGCTCCGGGGACAGGGTCCGGGTCGTGATCAGCAACGACTGCCTGGAACCCGATTGGGTCTGGTCCGAGGGCTGCAAGGAACGCGGCACACTGCCGGGCAAGCTCTGGACCGCCATCGTGGTCCTCAACCGCAACGGCCTGGACGTCACCTACGACAACCTCCTGAAGACCGGCCTGGATCCCTACGAGGCCAACGTCGCCCTGGAGGTCCTGGCCCTCACGGATGAGGCCGAGCTCGTGTACGAGCAGCCCCGCACCATCGAGCTCGAGATCCAGGGCTCCGGCAACGTCTCCATGGACCGGGTGTGGCGCTTCGACAGCACCCACAACAACCCGGTGGCCCACCGGGAGGAGATCCTGCCCATGCTCCAGTGGGTCGAGAGCGAGGCCGACTACCAGGCCTGGATGGCGGCCAGCCAGTTCCTCCAGGCGCGGGGCTACACCGCCCCCCCCTACGGCACCGAGATGCACGTGCGCACGGCCGAAGACCTGGCCGCCGCCCTGAACATCCCCCTGGAGATCGCCGACCAGACGATGCAGGTGTACATGACCACCCTGGACAACCAGCGCATGGCCCACGTGGATCTGCTCAACAACCTGCCCGGCACGGTCCTCCAGGCCGAGCTTCCCAGCGACGCCGGCCTGACCCTGGCCGGCAACACCGTCCAGCTCTCCATCGAGCCGAACGCGGTGATGGTCCTCGACTTCTGGTACAAGTAGCCCGTCGGAACCCGGCGCAGCACGGCGGAGGGGGCCTGCCCCTCCGCCGTCGTCTTGTGGCCCTCCTCGGCCGCTTCAGTCAGCCCGGTAGCGCCAGATGCCCCGCTGGCCGGAGGTCTCCTCCACGGCCACCTCCAGGCGCCGGGCATCCACCTCCGGGAAGCGTTCCCGCAGGCGTCGCTGCAGCTCCCGCCCGAACCAGGCAGCCAGGTTCTCAGCGCTGGTGTTGTTCACCGGCAGCACCAGGATGTCGGCCCGGGGCGCGGCGTAGTAGCGGCCCCGGTAGTGCACCTCGACCACGCCGTCCTGCCGCTCGTGGATGTGCAGATCCGCGTGCTTCCCCGGCAGGATCCAGTGCTCGTCCAGGCTGTCCACGAGCTCCCGGATGACCGGCTTGACGCGCTTGAAGTCGAGGACCAGGCCGTGGGGACCGAGGGGCGCGGAGAGCCGGACGTAGACCCGGTAGTTGTGCCCGTGCAGGCGCTCGGCGCTGCCGTCGGGAAAGATCAGGAAGTGGGCCGCGGAGAACTTGAAGTACTCCTTGGCAACCTCGATGCCCCAGCTCTCCATGGCGGCAGCCCCGACGCGTCGACGGGGATCAGAAGTCGCCTTCCTCGTCCTCCTGCCCCAGCCCCATCAAGAGGGCCAGGTCCATGACCGCCACGCCTTCCGGCGGGGTGTAGCGGAACTTCGTCAGGTCCACCTTCTCCGGGAAGCGCAGGTTCTTGAGCTGCAGGAACATGGCCGTCTCCTCGCCGGCGGCCAGCTCCATGCCCACCGGGAAACCGGTGGCCCGATCCAGGACCAGGGAGATCGTGTCGGCCTCCATGCCCCCCCCCGAGAACAGCTCGGCCCCGTCCTCGTTGAGGGTGCCGGACAGGCGGACCGTCTTCTCGTTCTCGGACACGACCTGGAAGTCGGCGAGCTTCTGGAGACGCCCGATGCCGGCTGCCATGTCGACCTCGCCGCCCTCCACACTCAGGCCGGGCATGCCCATGGACATCTCCTCCCCCAGCTTGCGCGCCTGGGCCAGGCTCATCTTCATGACCTGGGTCCCGCCCATCATGGGGTTCTCCATATGGATCCACAGGGTCTCGCCGTCGGCGACGATCGTCTGCGACACCTTCAGGGGCTCCTGCATGCCCATGGCGGTGCCGTCGATCTCCATCACCATGTCCATCTGGAAGTGCTCCCGGTCGCCGACGACCAGGCGGCCGCTGGCCTGGAGCCGCCCCCTGGGGCTGTTGGCCACCAGGGTCAGGTCGGCCTCCATGGCCTTGCCGGCCATCTTGGCCATCTTCTCGAACCAGGGAGCCGCATCCTGCTGGGCAGACGCCAGGGGTGCGAAGACCAGCAGGGCGCCGGCCAGGAGAGTGGGGCGTGTCATTTCGGGTGTCTCGCTGGGTCTTGCCGTGCGGGATGCAGCTCTTCATCGTAGGACATGGTCGGGATTCCGCCACCCCCGCCCGCTGCCATGCCTTCACGACGCGGTCTCCGCCGCCCTCCCCTCCTCCCGGGCCTGCTCCTCGCCGCCGCCTGCGCCGCGCCGCCCGCACCCCGGATCCTGGAGGGCGAGGACCTCCCCGGGCAGCTCCCGCCTGCCACGGGCCGGCCCTGGCCGGGTCTCCAGGCGGCCCCCGCCGGCGACGTGGACGGTGACGGACGCAGCGACGTCCTGGTCCTGGCGGCCTTCCGCCGGGACGAGGCCCCCGATCGGGCCGCTCTCCGCCTCTACTCGGGACACCACGGCCGCCTCCTCTGGGAACGGCCAGTGGACCTCCCCCATCCAGCGAGTCCCACCGGCGGCCTCTTCCTCCTGGCCGATCCGTCCCGGCCGGCCTCGGGCCGGCCGGCGACGATCCTTCTCGCCTCCTGGGAAGGCCCGGAGGCTCTGGTCCTCCATCTCCTGGACCCGGCCGACGGCCGCACGCAGGCCACCGCCAGGGTCACCCGGGTGCCCCCGGGAGCGGTCCTGGAGCTGGCGGGGGACCTGGACGGCGATCGGCGTCTCGAGCTCCTCCTCACCGCCGCCGGCCGGAGCCGCCTCCTGCGCCAGGACGGGAGCCCCTTCCCCTGGCCGAAGGGCGACCTGGACCGGTCCGAGGTGAGCTGGATCCGGCCGCCCCTGCACCC
>CAYMFV010000131.1:0-7673 GCA_964389745.1 uncultured Planctomycetales bacterium
GACCGGGAGTTCGGGGAACCTCCAGCCCTGCCCGAGGTGGTGGCCCTCCGGGAGCTCTTCGCCCCGGCTCCCGCCGCGGCCGCCGGGCTGCTCCGGGAGATCGACAGCCGCCCGCCGCGCCCGGGGCAGGGCTACGCCCTGCACGCGCCCTTCTCGGTCAGCGAGGCCCTGGCCCGGGGCATCTTCGCCCGGGCCCGGGCCTGGGCGGTGCCGGTCTCCATCCACCTCGGCGAGCACCGGGAGGAGCGGCGTTTCCTGGATTCGGGGAGCGGGCCCCTGGCCGAGCTCTTTCGGGCCCGAGGCCGGCCGTTGAAGGACCGCTGCTGGGCGTCGCCCGTGGACTGGCTGGAGGACGTGGGCGGCCTCGGACCGCCCACCCTGGCGGTGCACTGTGGCGATCTGGAGCCGGCGGAGCGCCACCGCCTGCACGCCGCCGGTGTCCCCGTGGTCTGGTGCCCTGGCACCCACCTCTACTTCGATCGCCCCCCCCTGGTGCTGGCGCCCGAGGAGCCGGTACCCCTCCTGGGATGTGACTCCCGGGCCTCCAACGCCGCCCTGGATCCCCTGCGGGAGCTGCGCCTCGCCCGCGCCCTCTGCCCACAGCCCCCGCCCGAGGCCTGGTGGGAGGCCCTCACCCGGCGCCCGGCTCGGGTCTTGGGCCGGTCGGAACTCGGCACGCTCCTCCCCGGCGCCCGGGCCCGCATCCTCCGCCTGCCGGCCATGCCCGACGAGGTGGAGGCGGCCGCGGTCACCGACCGCCTGTCCGGCGACCCCGCCCTGCGCCCCCTGGGCCCGCTCCTGGAACTACCGGTTCGCGGCCGGCCCTTCCCGCGCCAGGGGGGGGGCAGCCCCGCCTAGTCCGGCAGGCGCTCCCGGCCGGCCAGGATGCCCAGGAGGGCGTGGCGGGCCAGTGTCGGGTTCTCCCGGAGTCGCCGGCGAACGTAGGGCAGCCACTGGCTGCCATAGGGGACGTAGACCCGGACCGGGAGGCCGCTATCCCGGACCTGGCTGCGCAGGCGCTCCCGGACGCCGAGGAGCATCTGCACCTCCACCTGCTCCCGCCAGGCGGGCTGCTCGGCCAGGAGTCCGTCCAGGGCCCGGAGGAGCCGGTCGTCGTGGGTGGCGACGCCCACGAAGGCCCCCCCCTCGAGGAGGAGGCGGAGGATGCGGAGATAGGCGGCGTTGATGTCGTCTGGCGTCGTCCAGGCGATCTCCGGGGGCTCCAGGTAGACCCCCTTCACCAGGCGCACGTTCAGGGCGTCGCCTTCCTGGAGGAGCCGGTGGGCGTCCTCCTCGGCCCGGCGCAGGCGGGACTGGAGGACGCAGCCCACGGTCCCCAGGTACTCCTGCCGGAGCCGGGCGAAGACCTCCAGGGTGGCCTCGGCGGTGGGGGAGTCCTCCATCTCCCAGCGCACGAAGGCCCCGGCCTCCCGGGCCTCACCACAGATCTCCCGCATGGTGCCGAGGACCAGCTCCCGGTCCAGGAGCAGACCCATCTGGGTGGGCTTGATGCTGATGTTCCGCTCCAGACCCCGGGTCACCAGCTCCGCCAGGAGGAGGCTGTACTCCCGGGCGGCGGCGGCCACGCCGGCGGGGTCCCGGACCGCCTCGCCGAGGACGTCGTAGGTGACCCGATAGCCCCCCTCCTGGAGGCGTCGGCCCATCTCCAGGGCATCCTGCCGGGTCTCCCCGGCGATGTAGCGGCGGCTGAGACGACCCACCAGGGCCCGGGGCACCAGGGGCAGGAGGGAGACGGTCGCGCGGTCGAACCAGGTCATGGATCCGTGAAGGCCGAGGCCGACAGGTCTAGGATGGCGCCGCCGGGGCCCTCGTGCCAGGACGCGGCCCGGCTCCGGACTCGCACCCGATGGCTAGTTCCCGCCGCCTGCTGCTGCTAGGGACAGGAGCGCTGCTGGCCGTCCTGGTGGGCCTGGCCACGGCCGGCCTGCCGGGCCCGGCCCGGGGAACCGCTGCCACCGCCACCATGACCGCCTGGTGCTGGCTGACCGGGTGCCTGGAGCTGCCGGTGGCTTCCCTGCTGCCGGCCCTCCTCCTGCCGGCCACCGGTGCCATGTCCGCCGGGCGGGTGGCCCCGGCCTACTTCCACGACATCCTGCTCCTCTTCCTGGCAGGCTTCATCCTGGCCCTGGCCCTGGAGCACCACGAGCTCCACCGGCGTTTTGCCCTGGCCGCCCTGGCCGGCTTCGGCACCCGGCCCCGGCGCCTGGTCCTGGGCTTCATGGTGGTCGCCGCCTCCCTGAGCATGTTCGTGAGCAACACGAGCACGGCGCTCCTCATGCTGCCGGTGGCCATGGCCGTCCTGGAGGACTGTTCCCCGGAGGCCCGCCGGGCCCTGCGCCTGCCCCTGCTCCTGGGCGTGGCCTACGCCTGCTCCATCGGCGGCACCGCCACCCCCATCGGGACGCCACCGAACGCCTCCCTCCTCGGCCAGTTCGCGGACCGCTTCCCGGAGGCGCCCACGATCTCCTTCGGCAGCTGGGTCCTGGGCGTGCTGCCCTTCGCCCTCTGCTTCCTGGCCCTGTGCTGGCTCTTCCTGACCCGCATCCTGGGGCGCCTGCCGACGGCGCCCCTGTTCAGCGCCGGCGAGCTGGCCCGGCGTCGTTCCGCCCTGGGGCGGATGCGCCCCGAGCAGCGCCGCACGCTGGCGGTGTTCGCCCTGGTCGCCCTGCTCTGGCTCACCCGGAGCGGCTTCCGGGTCGGCGCCGGGGGGGTCCCGGGCTGGTCCGCCCTCCTGCCCGCGGCGGTGGCCGACGCCGTGAGCGATGCCACCGTGGGTCTCCTGGGCGTGGTCCTCCTCTTCCTGCTACCCGGTTCCAGCACCCGCGGCGGCGCCCTCCTGGACTGGGAGCACTGCCGGCGCCTTCCCTGGGGGGTCCTCCTGCTCCTGGGCGGCGGCTTCGCCCTGGCCCGGGCCTTCGAGGAGTCGGGCCTGTCCCTGGTCATTGGCCGCGCCCTCCAGGGCACGGTGCACGAGCTGCCCCTGCCGGCGGCCGTGGCCCTGACGGCCCTGGTCGTCACCTTCCTGACCGAGCTGACCTCGAACACCGCGACCATCAACGTGCTGCTGCCCCTCTTCTTTGGCGCCGCCGTGGCTGCCGAGGTGCACCCCCTGGCCCTGGCCCTGCCCGCCACCCTGGCGGTGTCCTGTGCCTTCATGCTGCCCGTGGCCACCCCCCCGAACGCCATCCTCTTCTCCAGCGGCATGCTGTCCATGGGGGAGATGGCCCGGGCCGGTCTCCTCCTCAACCTCCTGACCATCCCCATGGTGACCCTGTTCACGCTCTGCTGGCTGGCTCCCGTCCTGGGGCTGGACCTGGGCTCCTTCCCCGCCTGGGCCCACTGATGGCCCGCCGCTGCCCTGTCCGCGTCGCCGCCGTCCTCCTCCTTGCGGCGCTTCCCCCTTCCTGCAGCAGGGGGGGGGAGAAGCCGGAGCTGGACCTGGTCCTGGTCTCGGTGGACACCCTCCGGGCGGACCACCTGTCCGTGTACGGCTACTCCCGGGCCACCGACGGGGCTCCCGGGGAGCCCTGGACCCTGCCCTGGCTGGCGGCCCGGGGCACCACCTGGGAGCAGTGCTGGGCGCCGGCGGGGAAGACCGTGCCCTCCCTGGCCACCTTCTGGACTGGCCTGCCGCCCGTGGACCACGGGGCGGTGGACAACTTCCACGTCCTGCAGGCCCCGACCCGGGCGGAGGACTGTCGCCGCCAGGGCTGGGACACGGTGGGGGCGGTGGCCAACCGGGCCCTCGGCCAGCCGCTGGGCTTCGAGCGGGGCTTCGCCGCCTGGGGGCTCTTCGCCGGCCCCCGGGAGCCCCTCATGGCCCGAAGTCTCACCACCCGGGCGGCGGAGAGCATCCGGGAAGGGCGCCAGCTTCTCCTCTGGGCCCACTACATGGCGCCGCACCAGCCCTACACCCCGCCCCCCCCCGACGACACGCGCTGGGCCGGGCCCGAGGGGCCGCCAGCGGACAACGACAATCTCTACGCCTTGCACCGCAACCCGGAGCTGGCCACGCCTGAGGTCGTCAGCCGTTTCCGGGCCCTCTACGACGGCGAGGTGCACACCGCCCTGGGCTACGTCCAGGAGCTGCTCCAGGGCCTGGACCGGGCCTACCGGGAGGCCGGCCGAGGGGGTCTCCTGGAGAATGCCGTGGTCGTCTTCTTCGCCGACCACGGCGAGGAGCTGGGGGATCGGCACGGCTACTTCCTCCACGCCAAGAGCCTCTACAGCGGCGTCATCCGGGTGCCCCTGGTGATCGCCGGTCCCGGCGTGGCCGCTGGCCGGCGAGTGGCGGCGCCGGTGGCCCTGGGCGAGGTCCTGCCGGCGGTCCTGGCCGACCGGGTCGGCGAGCTCGGCAAGGCCGGGGATGGCCCGGAACGCCTCTTCGTGGCCTCCTGGAAGCAGCGCTACTGGGCCGTCCGGGATGCCCGCTGGACCCTGGTCCACAACCCGTGCAGCGACCCGGCCGGGCCCCGGGAGCCGCCCCGGGACGCCGCCTATCCCTACCCGGAGCTGGCCCTCTACGACCGGGCGGCCGATCCCCTGGAGCAGCGGGACGTGGCGGCGGAGCATCCTGGTGAGGTGCGCCGGCTCCTGGCCGGTCTGGACGCCTGGTGGCGGGCCCGGCGACCGCTGCCCCCCCTCCGTCCCGACCAGGTCCGCAGCGACGTGGCCCCGCCGGCGGATCTCCAGGCCCTGGGCTATCTCGGAGACGGCGAGGAACAGGAGGGCGGGTCGGTCTGCCCGCCCTGGCCTGGCCCGGAGGGGCCCGGGCGGTGAGCGCTCCGGTTCCCCCCCCCCTGGCGCGCCTGGCTCCGTGGCTGGAGGGGGCCGTGCTGGCGGCCGCCGTGCTGCTCCTGGCGGCCCTGGGCGGCCCCGTGCTCCGGGCCTCCTACCACGGGCTGCTCCACGCCGCGGTGGGCGAGGCCGTCCTCCGGGACGGCCTGCTCCCGGAGAACCCCTTCCACGCCGGGGTCCCCCTGCGCTACTACACCCTCTACCCGGCCCTGGGCGTCCTCCTGGGTCGGCTGGGCTGCGCGCCCCTGTGGGGCTTCGTCCTCCTCAATGCCCTGGGAGCCCTGGCCTTCGGGCCGTCCCTGGACGCCCTGGGCCGGGCCCTCCGCCTCTCCTGGGGTGCCCGGCGGGCCGCCTTCCTGGCGGCGGTCCTGGGCTTCAACGCCCTGGGTTGGCTGTGGGCCCTCCTGGCGCCGGGGCCGGCGCCGCCGCCGGGGGCCGCGCCGGTCCTGGCCCTCCGGGATCTGACCCTGGCGGGGACCGCCCTGGCCTGGGACGCCCGCCTCCAGGCCTTCCTGCCGAAGTTCTGGAACGTCTCCTCCTTCGCCCCGGCCCTGGCGCCCCTGCTCCTGGCCCTGGCCGGGGCCTGGCGGATCCTCGACAGGGAGGCGACGCCGGCGGTCGCCTTCCGGCGCCTGCTGCCGGCCGTCGCCCTGCCGGCGGCCCTGACCCTGGCCCTGAACCCCCTGGCCGGGGCCTGGCTCGGCCTCGGCCTGGTGGCCCTGAGCTGCGGGGCGGCCCTCGGCGGCCGGCGCCCGGCCCTCCTCCTGCCCTGGGCCGGGGCGGGTGCGGTCGCCGTGCTCCTGGCCCTGCCCTTCCTCCTGCCGGCCCTCGGGCCCGGGCCCGAGGGGCCGAGCCTGCTGCCGTCCCTGGCCGCCGCTGCCCCCCCCCTGACGGGCCTGGTGGGCCCGGTCCTGCTCCTCCTGGTCCCGGGGGTCCTGGGCCTGGTCCTCCTGGCTCCGGGTGGGCGCCGCCGCTGGCTCCTCCTGGCCCTCCTGACCGCGGTCCTGGTCCTGGCCGTGCCCCTGCCCTGGGGCAACGAGTACAAGCTCTGCCGGCTCCTGGGCATCCTCTGGGCTCTGCCGGCCGGGGCCTGGGCCGCCGGCGCCTGGACCCGGAGCGGCACCTGCCGGGTCCTGGTCGTGGCCTTCCTCCTGGCGGGCCTGCCCACCACCATCCTGGCGGCCCGGGCCTACCTCCGGTGGAGCGCCTTGGCCCCCCCCCTGCCGGTGGTGGAGGGGAGGGGACGGCTCGAAGTGCGGGCCTCGGCCGCAGGTGTCCCCGGGCCCACGGTCCTGGCCGCCGAGGCCGCGGCCGACACCGGGGCGCCGCTCCTGGTGCATCCCTTCCTGGCCGGGGCCCGGATCCCGGGCGGAGTGGTCCAGGGCTTCGCCTGGACCCCGGCCCTGCACCGGCCCCTGGTGGTGGACGCCCCCCAGGTCCACAACGACGGCCGGCCGGACCTCGCCTGGCGCCTGGACCGGGTCCTGGCCCTGTGGGGTGGCCGGGGCTGGCCGGGGCCCGACGGCCGGCGGCCGGTGCCGACCCTGGAGCCGGCCCGGGCCCTGGCGGAGCTCCGGGGGCTCTTCCCCGGGCGCCCTCTCCTGGTCCTGGCCCCCCGTCTTCCCGAGGGGATGCCGGGGCCGCCCCTGGCCGCCGCCGGCGGGGAGCTGCTGGCGGAGGGGCCCCGTTTCCGCCTCTGGCGGCTACCGCCTCCGGGCAGCGGAAGCTGAGGGCCCGGAGGACGTGCCGGCGGGCCACCACCGGCGCCCCGTCCAGGTCGGCCAGGCTCCGGGCTACCCGGAGGCAGCGCAGCAGTCCCCGGCCGCTCAGGCGCCAGCGCTCGGCGCCCCGGGCCAGGGCGCCGGCCGCCGCCGGTTCCACCCCGGCGTCCTGGAGCTCCCGGAGGCTGGCTCGGGAGGCGGGGCCCGGACCGCCGACGGCTTCCCGGCCTCTCTGGAGACGTCGGGCCGTGGCCAGGCGCTCCCGGGCCTCCTCGTCGGTGGGTGGGCCAGGCGGCCCCTGGACGGTCTCGGGGGGAACCGGCCCCATCTCCACGAAGAGGTCGAAACGGTCCAGGAGGGGGCCGCTGGTGCGCAGCCGGTAGGCCTGGAGGCGGGCCGGGGTGCAGGTGCAGGGAATGGCGGGGTGGGTGGCGTAGCCGCAGGGGCAGGGGTTCCGGGCGGCTACGAGAAGGGAGCGGGCCGGGAAGACCGCCCACTCCCGGACCCGCTGGAGTCGGACCTCGCCCTCCTCCAGGGGCTGGCGGAGAGCCTCCAGGACGTTGCGGGGGAACTCCGGCAGCTCGTCCAGGAAGAGGACGCCGCCGTGGGCCCGGGCAAGCTCGCCGGGGCGGAGGGGGACGCCGCCGCCCAGGAGGCCCTGGAGGGAGATGCTGGTGTGCGGGGCCCGGAAGGGCGGTCGCTCCGGCAGGGCCGGCACCCGGCCCAGGCAGGCCTCGATCCGGGCAAGCTCCAGGGCCGTGCCCGGGTCCAGGGGCGGCAGCAACAGGGGCAGGCGGCGGGCCAGGAGGCTCTTGCCGGTTCCGGGGGGCCCCTGGAGGAGGAGGGGATGGCGGCCGGCGGCGGCCACCACCAGGGCCTCCCGGGCATGCTCCTGACCGCGGACGTCGTCCAGGCGCAGGCGGCGTCGGGTCGGGCCGCCGGGGGGGGGGCGACGCTGGCCCGGGGTGGCGGCGACCTCGAGCTCGCCGCGCAGCCAGGCGGCCACCTCGCCCAGGTCGTGCACGGGCAGGGCCCGGACCCCTGGAGCCAGGGCTGCCTCGGCCGCGGCCTCGGGTGCCGCGAGCACGGCGGTGACGCGGTGCCGCCCGGCCAGGGCAGCGAGGAGGGTACCCC
>CAYMFV010000132.1:0-7632 GCA_964389745.1 uncultured Planctomycetales bacterium
AGACCGGGCCCGGCCGGCTCCTGGAGGAGGTGGAGGCCTGGGCCGCCGAGCGCTTCGGCGGCCTCTCCGCCGCCGCCCTGCGCCAGGCCCGGCACGCCGCCCGCTGGCCCTGGCGGGACGCCCTGCGGCGGGTGCTGCCGGAGCTCGAACGCCGCTACCTGGAGGAGCTGATGCCGCTGCGGGACCCGCAGGAGGGCCTCCAGGCCTTCCTGGCCCGCCGCAAGCCCGAGTGGGAGGACCGCTGACCGCCATGACCCGTCGCCTGCAGGAGATCCTCGATGCCGCCCGCCAGGAGGTCCTGGACCTGGACTGGCGGGGCCCCCGGGCCTGGAAGGAGGCCGCCCCGGGCCGGGCCTGCATCGGCTACTTCCCCGTGTACGTGCCCCAGGAGGTGATCCACGCCGCCGGCGCCCTGCCCCTGGCCGTCTTCGGGGGTGGCGAGGGCATCGAGGTGGAGCAGGCCGACGCCCGGATGCAGTCCTTCATCTGCTCCGTCTCCCGGACCGCCCTGGAGCTTGGGCTCACCGGCCGCCTGGACTTCCTGGACGGCATGCTCTTCTCCAGTCTTTGCGACGTGGCCCGGAACCTCTCGGGCGTCTGGCAGCGGAACTTCCCCGGGCAACTCTGCGAGTACCTCCACTACCCCCAGAACCTCCGGAGCGCCGGCGCCCGGGACTTCCTGGTGGACCACTTCCGGCGTCTCGGCGAGCAGGTGGCGGCGATCACCGGCAAGCCGGTGGACGACGCCGCCCTGGCCCGATCTCTCGACATCTACGAGGAGCAGCGGGCGCTCCTGCGCCGGCTCGAGGCCGTGCGCCGGGAGGAGCCCTGGCGCCTCTCCCTGGAGGAGTTCCATGTCCTGGTGCGCGCCGGCGGCCTCCGGGATCCCGAGGCGCACAACGCCGTCCTCCGGGAGGCCCTGGACGAGCTGCCCCGGCGCTCCTGCCGGCCGGTGGACGGGGTGCGGGTCGTCCTCGAGGGCTCCTTCTGCGAGCAGCCGCCCCTGGAACTCGTGCGCACCCTGGACGAGGCCCACTGCTTCGTGGTCGACAGCGACCTGGCCCGGGGCCTGCGCTGGTTCCGGGCGCCCCTGGAGCGCAGCGA
This sequence comes from uncultured Planctomycetales bacterium, assembly GCA_964389745.1. GTDB lineage: Bacteria > Planctomycetota > UBA1135 > UBA1135 > UBA1135 > CAYMFV01. The sequence goes on from CAYMFV010000132.1 coordinate 1,105, forward strand.
CGATCCCTGGCTGGACCTGGGCCGGGGCTGGTTCGAGCTGGCCGAGGCCTGCGTCGCCCGGCACAAGGACCCGGCCGAGCGCAGCGCCCGGCTCCTGGAACGGGTCCGGGAGAGCGGTGCCGAGGGCGTGCTCTTCTGCATCGCCAAGTTCTGCGAGCCTGCCTTCTACGACTTCGTCCTCCACAAGCGGGCCCTGGAGCGGGCCGGCGTCCCCTACCTGGAGGTGGAGTTCGAGGAGAAGATGGGCAGCTTCGACTCCATTCGCACCCAGGCGGAGACCTTCGCCGAATCCATCCTGTTCTTCGCCGAGGAGGCGACCGCATGAGCACCCGATTCCTCTACCAGGGCACGGGCCAGCGCCTGCAGAAGGAGCTGCTCACCAACTGGTACCACCGGCTCCAGGAGGCCCCCAAGCGGGGCGAGAAGGTGGCCTACCTGTTCATCAGTGGCAACATCGGCGAGCTGCTCGAGGCCTGCGGCTTCCACCTGGTCTACCCCGAGGTCAACGCCCTGCAGTGCGGGATCAAGAAGGTGGCCGGGACGAACATCCTGGCGGCCGAGGACCAGGGCTATTCCGGGGACGTCTGCGGCTACGTCAAGAACGACATCGGCCTGCTCCTGGGCGGCAACCACATGCCCCAGGGTGCCACCCTGCCCCCCCCCGACCTCCTGGTCTGCAACTACGCCGGCTGCGCCACCTACCTGCGCTGGTTCGAGGCCCTGGCCGAGTTCTACGGCGCCGAGATGGTGGTCGTGGACGTGCCCTACCTCCGGGGCACCGGCGGCGCCACCCCCGAGGAGGTCCGCTACGTGGCCGACCAGCTCCGGGAGCTGGTGCCGGTGTGCGAGCGCATCACCGGCAAGGACTTCGACGAGGAGGCCTTCCGGGCCGCCCTGGCCCGGACCCGGCGGACCGAGGACCTGTGGGTGGAAATCCTGCAGAGCGCTCGCCACCGGCCTTCGCCCATCGACGCCTACTTCGAGGCGGTCTTCTTCATGGCGCCGATCTACGTGCTCCGGGGCACCCTGGAGTGCCTGGCCTACTACGAGGCCGTGGCCCAGGAGATTCGGGAGCGCATGGAGCGGGGCCTCGGGCCGGTGCCCGAGGAGCAGTTCCGGGTGGTGGTCGAGGGCCCGCCGGCCTGGCCCCACTTCCGCAGCTTCTGGGAGCTGTTCAAGCGCTGGGGCGTGGTCAGCGTCGCCTCCTCCTACTCCAAGGTGGGGGGGATCTGGGACCAGGGCTTCCGCCACGATCCCGAGCGGCCCTTCGACTCCATGGCCGAGTACATGCTCGGCTGCTACACCAACCGCAACTGGGCGATGCGCACCGAGCTCCTCGAGGAGTACGTGCGCGACTACGCGGCCGATGCCCTGGTCATCCACTCGGTCAAGTCCTGCCGCTCCTTCTCGGTGGGGCAGGCCGACCTCCGGGAGCACTTCATCCGGGATCTCGAGGTGCCGACCCTGTTCATCGAGAGCGACCTGGCCGACCCCCGCTACTTCGCCGAGGCGCAGATGAAGAACCGCATCGACGCCTTCTTCGAGGCCCTCAAGCATCGCCGCGTGACGGCAGGAGCCTGACCCATGTACGCCGCGGGCATCGACATCGGCAGCACCCAGACCAAGTGCATCCTCCTGGACGAGAACGGCCGGATCTGCGGCCGGGGCCTGCGCATGACCGGTGCCGACGTGGTCCGGGCCGGCGAGGAGGTCCTTGAGCAGGCCTGCGAGGAGGCGGGCATCGAGGCCCTCGAGGTGGGCTATACCGTCGGCACCGGCTACGGCCGCTTCCGGGTGGCCACCGGCGACGACCAGATCACCGAGATCTCCTGCCACGCCCGGGGGGCGGTGCAGCTCTTCCCGGGCACCCGCACCATCCTCGACATCGGCGGCCAGGACACCAAGGCCATCCGCACCAACGAGCGGGGCGAGGTCCTGGACTTCTGCATGAACGACAAGTGCGCGGCGGGCACGGGCCGCTTCCTGTCTGCCGCCGCCGAGGTCATGGGCCTGGACGTCGCCGAGATCGGCCCGGTCTCCCTGCGCAGCACCCAGGTCCTGAAGATCACCAACGTCTGCACCGTCTTCGTGGAGAGCGAGATCCTCAACCAGCTCAGTCGCGGCCGTTGCCGGGAGGACATCCTGGCCGGCGTGCACCGCTCCATCGCCGGGCGCAGCGCCTCCCTGCTGCGCCGGGTCGGGCTGGAGGAGGAGCTCACCTTCACCGGCGGTGTCGCCCGGAACCCGGGCATGGTCAAGGCCGTGGAGGAACGGACCGGCATGAAGGTGAATGCCAACGACGACAGCCAGTTCATCGGCGCCCTGGGGGCGGCCATCTTCGCCCTGGAGCGGCTCCAGGCCGGCGTCCGCCGGCAGGAGGCGAGCCGATGAGGGCGGTCGCCGGCGTCGACATCGGTTCCCGGATGACCAAGGCCGTGGTCCTGGCCAAGGACGGCGACGGCAACGGCGAGCCCCTGGGCCGCTCCCGGGTCGAGACCCGTTTCGACCTGGCGGAGGCCTGCGAGCGGGCCCTCGAGGCAGCCCTGGCCGACGCCGGGCTCTCCCGGAGCGACCTCTGCTACCTGGCCACCACCGGCTACGGTCGCTACCAGGCGCCGGACCGGGACATCCAGATCACCGAGATCACCTGCCATTCCCGGGGCGCCGTTGCCCTCCTCCCCGGGGTGCGCACGATCCTGGACGTGGGCGCCCAGAACGCCCGGGCCATCCGCCTCGAGCCCAGCGGCCGGGTCCTGGCCTTCCGGATGAACGACAAGTGCGCCTCGGGCGCCGGCCGCTTCGTGGAGCGGGTGGCCCGGGCCCTGGAGGTGGATCTGGACCAGGTGGGGCCCCTGGGCCTGCAGGCCGACCGGCCCTGCGACATCTCCTCCATCTGCGCGGTCCTGGCCGAGAGCGAGGTCATCAACCACGTGACCAACGGCGAGACCATCCCGAACATCCTCCAGGGCACCCACGTGTCCATCGCCGACCGCCTCTCCTCCCTGGTCCGCCAGGTGAACGTCGAGGCGCCCTTCGCCATCACCGGGGGCGTCGCCCACAACCGGGGCCTGGTCCACGCCCTCCAGGAGCGCCTGGGCCTGGAGGTCCGGGTGCACCGGGACGCCGAGTACGCCGGGGCCTACGGCGCGGCCCTCCTCGGCCGCCAGCGCCTGCGCCGGCTGGAGGCCCGGGCGGTGGCGGGATGAGCGACCCCAGGGAGCGGCCGGCCCTGGTCACCGGGGGCAGTGGCGGCATCGGCGCCGCCGTCGTCCGCACCCTGGTCGCCGCCGGGCATCCCGTGGTCCTCACCCACATGGGCCAGGCCGAGGCGGCGGCGGCGCTGGTCCGGGAGTTTCCCGCCGGCCGGGTCCGGGCCGTGGAGAGCGACACCGCCGATCCCGAGGCGGTGGCCGCACTGCACCGGGACACCGCCTTCCAGGTCCTGGTCTGCTGCGCCGGCATCGCCCGGGACCGGGCCTGCTGGAAGCAGGATCCCGCCGACTTCGACGCCGTCCTGGCGGTGAACCTCCGGGGTGCCTGGCTGCAGCTCCGGGCCGCGGCCCCGGCCATGCGCCGGGCAGGCTGGGGGCGGGTGGTCTTCCTCGGCTCCATCAACGGCAGCCGGGGCAAGTTCGGCCAGACCGCCTACTCCGCCAGCAAGGCGGGCCTCCACGGCCTTGCCCGGAGTGCCGCCCGGGAGCTCGGCGCCTCCGGGGTCACGGTGAACGTGGTGGAGCCCGGCTGGACCGACACCCCCATGACCCTCCGGGTGCCGGCCGAGTTCCGGGAGCGGGCCCTGGCCGAGACCCTCTCCGGCCGCGTCTGCCGGCCCGAGGACGTGGCCGCGGCCGTGGCCTTCCTGTGCAGCGAGGGCGCCGCCCAGATCACCGGCCAGATCCTCCGGGTGGACGGCGGCCAGTACCTTGGTGCCGGCTGAAGGCGCCCGAACCCATCCATCCCCGAAGCCCAGACACAGCATGCCCCCCTTCCAGGAACTCGACTTCTACGGCCTCGACGAGCTGCTCAGCGAGGAGGAGCGGATGGTCCGGGACCAGGTCCGGGCCTTCGTCGACGACCGGGTCCTGCCCGTGGTCGCCGAGCACTTCGAGGCCGGGACCTACCCGATGGAGCTGACCCGGGAGATGGCGGAGCTGGGCCTCTTCGGCCCCACCGTGCCCGAGGAGTACGGCGGTCCGGGCCTGGGGGACGTCGCCTACGGGTTGATGTGCGTGGAGCTGGAGCGGGGCGACTCGGGCGTGCGCTCCTTCGCCAGCGTCCAGGGCTCCCTGGTGATGTACCCGATCCTCACCTACGGCAGCGAGGAGCAGAAGCGGCACTGGCTGCCCCTGCTCGCCAGCGGCGAGGTGATCGGCTGCTTCGGCCTCACCGAGCCCGATTTCGGCAGCGACCCCGGGGGCATGCGCACCCGCTGCCGCCGGGACGGGGACGACTGGGTGATCGAGGGGCGCAAGATGTGGATCACCAACGGCACCCTGGCCGGCCTGGCGGTGGTCTGGGCCAAGGACGAGGAGGGGGTGGTCCGGGGCTTCCTGGTGGAGTCCGACCGGCCCGGCTACAGCGCCCCCGAGCAGAAGCACAAGTGGTCCTTCCGCTGCTCGGTGACCAGCGAGCTGGTCCTGGAAGGGGTCCGGGTGCCCGACGCGAACCGCCTGCCCGGGGCCGAGGGGCTGCGGGCGCCCCTCTCCTGCCTGACCCAGGCCCGCTACGGCATCGCCTGGGGGGTCCTCGGCGCCGCCCAGGCCTGCTTCGACGAGGTCCTGCGCTACTGCCGGGAGCGGCAGATCTTCGCCAAGCCCCTGGCCGCCTACCAGATCACCCAGGAGAAGCTGGCCGAGGTGGCCACCGAGATCACCAAGGGCCAGCTCCTCGCCTGGCGGCTGGGGCGGCTGAAGGAGGGGGGGAAGATGAGCCACTTCCAGGTCTCCATGGCCAAGCGCAACAACGTCCACATCGCCCTCCAGGCGGCCCGGACCTGCCGGGGCCTCCTCGGAGCCAACGGCATCACCCTCGAGTACCACACCGGCCGCCACATGGTGAACCTGGAGACGGTCCTCACCTACGAGGGGACGCACGAGATCCATACCCTGATCCTGGGCGAGGCGTTGACGGGTTTCCCGGCGTATCGGTGAGCGCGGCGGGGATTCCCGGCGGGTAGGATTCGTGCGCGCGGGATCCCTGGGGACCGGATGCCGCCCGTACCGGAGGTAGTGGGCCGCGTACTGCCACGAGGGCGGCGCGGCTGCTCCTCGCCGCCGTGCTCGCCCTGCTGGCCGTGCCCCTGGTGCTGCTCCTCCTGCTCTTGCGGCCTTACCATTCCTTTTCCTTGTCCGCCCTTTACACTGATCTCGGGAGGGGTACCTGTCTCACCCATCTTGGCACAGAGGGGACGGCAGGGAGGGTTCCAATGAGCAGAACTGCGATAGTGGGGGACTTCTGATGTTCCTGTGGATCAGGAGTGGGGAGGGCGGATGGCGTAGAGCCGGAGGATGTCCCCGAGATTGACAGGCAGGGCGAGGAAGTCGTTGAGCCGGCGCCGGGCCAGCCAGTGGCTGAGCGCCATGATCGGACGCAGGCCCGTCATGTTCCCAAGGTTCGCGACGATGCGGGAGGGCGTGACCGTGCGTGCGGGCACCAGACGATCCAGCACGTGGAAGCCGGCCTTCTCCAGCATGGCATGGAGGGTGCTGGTCTCAAAGAAGTACAGATGCCAGTCATTCCTGAGGTTGCGCTCGCGCCGCCCAAGGAGTCTGAACAGGAGTGAGTCGTAGCGTGGCGTCTCCACAACGAAGAGGCCACCGGGCTTGAGAACGGAGTGGATCTGGCGCAGTAGCTCCAGTGGATCGGGGACGTGCTCGATGGTGTGGAGCAGGAGGACGGCATCGAAGCTCCCGGGCTCCAGTCGGGCCTCCTCCAGGGTCTGGACGCGGATTTCCACTCCGTAGTGCTCCCGACCGCAGCGAGCGGCGGAGGCATTGGGCTCCAGACCGAGGCAACTCATGCCCAAGCGCTGGAGCTCGTGGAGAATCTCCCCGGTGCAGCAGCCGACGTCCAGAGCGCGGCCGCCGGGCGCATGGCGGAGAATGCGTTGGATGGCATCGCGGTAGTCCCGCACGTGGTTGCGTTGCCGCTCCAGACTCGCGGGGCTGAGTTCCCAACCAGACGCCTCGTCTGCCCCTCCCTTCCGATACTCCTCCACCTCCACGCGGCGGCGGGGATGCACGTACATGAGGCGGCAATGCCGACAGCGCACGATCCTGCCTTCTTGGGCTACACCAGGCTCGAAGAGCACATCGAAGTCGTCTGCTCCGCACAGGTTGCACGGCTGCTCCGGGGTCCCTGCGGTCGCCCTTCGGGCTCCCTTCGGGGCCCCGGAAGCGGACGTCCGCGCCTTGCCTTGGGGTGACTTCTTCGTGCTCATCAACCACAGATTCTACGGGGATGCCCTCCCCACATGTCAAGGCCCGGCCAAATGGACCCACCCCTGGTTCGGCCAAACGGACCCACCCT
>CAYMFV010000133.1:0-7625 GCA_964389745.1 uncultured Planctomycetales bacterium
CTCCCTCTGAGGGGCCGGGGGCATCGGGGGGTGGGGCCAGGGCCAGGGTCGGGGAGTCGAGCGACTCGTGGAGCCAGCGCCAGGCGGCCTCGATCCAGGCGTGCTGCAGCCTGCTGCCGCTGCCCGGCGGCTGCTCCGGGAGCTCCCGCAGGACGGGCAGGTACTCCTCTGCGGACCAGCCCAGGCCCGGGACCAGGGGCAGGACCGGGCGGGCGGCGACCCGCGGGGGCAGGAGACCCGGACGGCGAGGTCCGCGACAGCGGAAGGTGCCCTCCACGGTCAGGCCGGCGGCCGTGCGGCCCCGGACCTGGAGCACGCCTTCGGGCGGTGCCGGGTCGGGGCCGCCCAGGAAGAGGTAGCCGGCATCTCCCTCGGCCAGGATGTCCAGGCACTGGTGCAAGCCGCCGCCCCCAGGAAGCTCCATGGCCACCTCCACGCCGAAGAGGGCCGGCCCCTCGTTGAAGAGGAAGGCGGCCCACCAGCACGGCTCGCCCGGCGCCGGCCGGTCCTGGGGAGCCACGCCCATCCAGAGACGGGGGTGGAAGGCCCAGGCCAGGGCGTCGCGAGGTGTGAAGGCGGGCAGGTGCATGGGCGTGCTCTCCCTACCCTCTATTCGCTCGGCACCCCCGCGGCATCGACGGAATGCCCGCCTTCTTTTCCGAGACCCTGGCAAAAAAGACGCAACCATTGGCGCCGCGACTCCGACCGGGTCAATCCGCCGGGGCCGGGAAGCGCTCGTGCACCGCGGCCAGGACGGCCAGGGCCGGGGCGGGATCGTTGAACGGGGCCGCCACCTGGAAGCCCTGCACCTTGTCGGCCAGGGCGGCGACGGTCTCCCGGGCGATGGCCACGCCCTCCTCCCGGGCCCGGCCCCGACTCTCGGCGGCCTGCATGCGCTCCAGGATGCCTGCGGGCACCCGCACCCCGGGAACCTCAGCCGCCAGGAACTCGGCGTTGCGCAGGCTGCGCAGGGGCCAGATGCCCGCCAGGATGGGGGGCCGTTCCCCGGGCAGGCGCTCCAGGAAGGCGAGGAAGCCCTCGACGTCGAAGACCGGCTGGGTGATGGCGAAGTCGATGCCGGCCTGGATCTTCCAGTGGAAGCGGTGCAGTTCCTGCTCCGGATCGAGGGCGGTGGGGTTCAGGGCGGCGCCGAAGCAGAAGTGGGTCTGGGCGCCGACCTCGTTGCCGCCCAGGTCCAGACCGTGGTTCAGGTTGTCGACGATGTTGCACAGCCCGATGGAGTCCACGTCGAAGACCGCCGTCACCGCCGGGTAGTTGCCCACGTAGGGGGGGTCGCCGGTGACCACCAGGATGTTGCGGACATCCAGGGCGGCGGCACCCATCAGGTCCGACTGCATGCCCAGGAGGTTCCGGTCCCGGCAGCAGAAGTGCAGGAGGGTCTCCACCCCCACCCGCTGCTGGAGGATGGTGGCCGCGGCCAGGCTGCTGATCCGGGCCGAGGCCCGGGGCCCGTCGGGGATGTTGATCACCGTGGCGCCGGAGTCCCGGATCCGGGCGGCGGCGGCGCACATGCGCTCCATGTCGGGTTTGCGGGGCGGCAGCAGCTCGACGCTGGTTGGGCAGCTCCCGGCGGTCAGGGCGCGCCCGAGGCGGGAGCGTTCCGCCAGGGGCACGGGACGCAGGGGGCGCTGCTCGGGCACCTGCACGACGGCGTGGCGACTGCGCGTCAGGGGAGGGGCGGCGGCGCCCTGCCCCTGGCTCCGGGCCATCCGCGCCGAGCGGACCATGGCCTGGACGTGCGCGGGCGTGGTGCCGCAACAGCCGCCCAGGACCCTGCCGCCGGCCTGGAGGAAACGCCGGGCGAAGCGGGCGAAGTAGTCCGGGTTGCTCTCGTAGAAGACCCGCCCCTCCACCACCCGGGGCACGCCGGCGTTCGGCCGGGCGCTCAAGGGGCGGACGGTGAAGTCGGCCATGCGCAGGATGTTGTCCAGGAGCAGCCGGGGCCCGGTCGTGCAGTTCAGGCCGATGACGTCGGCGCCTGCCTCCTCGAGCCAGCGGGCGCAGACCTCCACCGGGTTGCCGTGGATGGTGCGCCCCGAGGCGTCCACCGTGACGTGGGCCAGGATCGCCTTGTCGCTGGCCTCCCGAATGCCGTGGATGGCCTGGACCGCCTCCTCCAGGTTGGTGAAGGTCTCCAGGCAGAAACCGTCGACCAGGGGGTCCAGGGACGCGGCCACCTCCTGGAAGGCGACCCGGGCCTCGGCCTTCTCCAGGCGGCCGATGGGCTCGATCTCCACGCCCAGGGGCCCGACGGAACCCAGGACCCAGCGATCCTCGCCGGCCGCCTCCCGGGCGAGGTGGGCGCCGGCCTCGAGGATGGCGGGGAGGGCGTCCTGGCGGTGGAAGCGCTCCAGGCGATAGCGGTTGGCCCCGAAGGTGTTGGTGAGGAGACCCTCGGCGCCGGCCTCCACGTAGGCCCGGTGCACCTCCAGGACCAGCTCCGGCCGGTCGAGGTTGGCGGCGTCGAAGCTGTCCTGGAAGGTGAGGCCCCGCTCGTAGAGCTGGGTGCCCATCGCCCCGTCCAGAACCAGGATGGGCCCTTCGAGGCGGGTGCGAAGGTCCCGGAGCCGGGCAGAGGAGGAGGAGGAGGTCGGGTCGGTCATTGGAGGAGCGCCGGCGACCGGCACTATAGGCCACATCCGCGGGGACCCTCAAGGACGGTGGGTTAGGATGGCTCGCATGCGCCTTCTCGCCCCTGCTGCCGTCCTGGCCGGGCTCCTCCTCGCCCTGCCCCTCGCCGCCCAGTCCTCCCGGGTCCAGGTGGACGTGCCGGACGCCGCTCGGGCTGCCCCCCTCCTCGAGGAGCGGGGCTTCGTGGTGGAGTCCCTGGATCCCGAGGGCCTGTGGGTGGAGATCATCCTGCCGGACACCGACCTGCCCCGGCTCCAGGCCCTCGGCTGGCCGGTCCGGGTCCTCGAGCACTCCCGCCCCCTCCAGGAGGTCCTTGGCGGCGACGCTCTGGATTCCCGATTCTACACGTGGACGGAGCTGAACCAGGAGCTCCTGAACTGGCAGAACGCCTACCCCAACCTGGCGCGGCGGGTGGATCTGAACGCCACCCTGGGGACACCGCTGACCCACGAGGGCCGGACCCTCTACGCCCTCAAGATCTCGGACAACGTGACCCTGGACGAGGACGAGCCGGCGGTGCTCCTGGTGGCCAACCACCACGCCCGGGAGATCTCGACGCCGGTGGCCGCCCTGGCCCTGATCGAGGACCTCCTTACCAACTACGGCGTGGATCCGGCGACCACCGCCCGGGTGGACGGCAACGAGATCTGGATCGTGCCCACCTGGAACCCGGACGGCCTCGAGTACGTCTGGAACGTGGACCAGTGGTGGCGGAAGAACCGGCGCAACAACGGCGGCGGGATCTACGGGGTGGACCTGAACCGGAACTACCCCTTCCGCTGGGCCTACTGCGGCAACTACAGCCACACCCCCTCCTCCAGCGTCTACGTGGGCCCCTCGGCCGCCTCGGAGCCCGAGACCCAGACGATGCTGGCCCTGGCCCGGTCCCGGCGCTTCGCCAAGGTCCTGGACCTGCACACCTCGGGCCAGGAGGTCCTCTACCCCTACACCTGCATGAGCATGCCGGCGCCGGTGGCCAGCGAGGTGCAGGCGGTGCGCAACCTCCTGGCCGGGGCCGCCGCCTATGGCTGGCGCCTGGCCAGCAGCAGCGGCGAGCACTTCGAGTGGGAGTTCAACGAGATCGGCGCCATCTCCTACCTCCTGGAGCTGGACACCACCTTCTTCCCGTCCTGGAACCAGGCCCAGGGGGAGAACGCCCGGGTGCTGCCGGCCTTCCACGCCATGCTCGACGAGCCGATCCCGCTCCGGGGCCACGTCTACGACGCCTGGGACGGGACGCCCCTGGCGGACGTGGACATCGCGGCCGCGGGCGTCACCTGGAGCGAGGGCGAGCTGCGCCGGAGCGGTCCGGGCGGCCGCTACCACTACTGGATCGGCCAGGGCAGCCGGACCTTCACTTTCCAGAAGAGCGGCTGGTTCTCCCAGTCCCTGGTCCTGGACGTCGGGCCTGCGGGCCTGGACCAGGACGTCTTCCTGCCGCCCGGAAACCGCCCCTACCTGACGCTGGTCGGCGTCCCGGTGCCCGGCGGCCAGATCCGCTTCCAGATCCAGAACGCCGCCGCCTGGAGCGGCGGCCTGTTCACCGTATGGTTGAGCAGCAGCGGCGGCGGCCCCTTCGTGCCCGGCATCCCGATCAGCGGCGGCCTGACCGTGCCCCTGGTCCAGGACAGCGTCACCGCCTGGGGGCTGGCCCACGCCAACCTCACCCAGGGCAGCATCGATACCTTCGGCTTCGGCAACACGCCCTGGGCCCGGGTCTCACCGAAGGTCTCGGGCTGGGACCTGTGGGTCGCGGGCGTGGTTGAGCTCGGAGGCGTCAACCAGATCGTGACGCCGGCCCTGGCCTTCACCGTCCAGTGAGCCGGGTGACTGCTGCCCCTCTGCACCTCGCCACGGACTTCGACGGCGTCTGGACCCGGCCCGAGCGGGAGGCCCGGGCTGTCCAGCGCACCGTCGTCCGGGAGTTCGCCCGCCTGGCCGGCTGGCCCGAGGCCGTCGCCGCCCGCTGCTACCGGCGCTGGATGCGCCGTGTCCTGGAGCGGCCGGCGGAACACGGCTGGCGCATCGACGGGCGCCTCTCCTCCTACGTGGACGAGGACTTCTTCGCCCTGCCGGCGGCCATCGGCCAGGCCATCGCCGATGCCGGGGAGGATCCGGAGGCCCGGCGGCTCCAGGAGGCCATCCTCCGGGAGCACAGCAGCGTCTCGGCCTTCATGGACGCCTGCTACCACGGCACCTGCGCCCGCTTCCGGGAGAGCGTCGAGCACGACCTGGCTCCTGGGGCCGAGGAGGTGCTGCGCTGGCTGCTCGGGATCGGCGCCCGGGTCACCTTCGTGACCAACGCGCCCCTGGCCAAGGTGGTGGACTGGTTCGCCTGCCATGACCTGGCGGTGGCCGACGCCCGGGATCCGGCGGCGGCCGGGGCGCCGTTGCGGGCCTACGGCCGGGCCGGCAAGCAGTGGCTCGGCGACTCGCTGGCGACCCTGGAGTTCGCAGGCCGGCGGGTCTACACCGACCGTCCGGCCTACCGGGAGATCCTCGAGCGGGAGCGGCCGGACGTGGTCCTGGGCGACGTCCTCTCCCTGGACCTGGCCCAGCCCCTGGGCCTCCGGGTCGCTGGCCACCCGGCGGCGCCCCGCTGCGTCGCCATCCTGCACCGCCGGCACACCCCGCACTGGATCCGGGCGGCGGTGGGGCCGGGGCCCGGCCGCCTGGATCACCACCTGCGGCACATCCGGGAGCTGCCGGGGGTGCTGCAGGGGCTCCTGGCGGGCGTTCCGGATTCCTGACGGCGGGGGGCGCCGGGCTAGGATGGGCGCGCCATGGGCTTCGCGCGCGTCTGGTTGCCCTACCTCTACCTGTACGGCGCAGGCGGCCTGCTCTTCCTGGTCGGCCTGGTCATGGTCCTGCGCAGCGAGGCCTTCAACCGGCGGCGGCGCCGGGACCGGCGCTGGCTGCTGGTGTTGGTGGCCGGCTTCCTCTGGTATGCGGTCCTCCACGGCGCCCTGATCCTGGCGGCCCTGGCCTCCGCGGGGGGGGGCGCGTGAACCTCCTCCTCTGCCTCGCCGCCTTGCCCCAGGAGGGGGCGGCCGCCGCGCCGGCCGCGGTCGGCGATGCCGCCGCCACCGCCGGCGGCATGCCGGTCTTCTGGGGGATCCTGATCGCCTACTTCCTGGCGGTCCTCGGCTTCGGCTCCTGGTTCGCCCGCTTCAACCGCACCACGACCGACTTCTTCTTCGGCGGGCGCCGCTTCGCCTGGTGGCTGATCACCATGTCCATCGTGGCCACCGGGGTGGGCAGCCACTCCTTCGTCAAGTACAGCGGCATGGGCTTCCGCCATGGCCTGTCCTCGACCATGGCCTACATGAACGACTGGTTCTTCATGCCGCTGTTCATGTTCGGCTGGCTGCCCATTGTCTACTACCTGCGCCTGGGTTCGATCCCCGAGTACTTCGAGCGGCGCTTCGACCGGCGGGTCCGCGTCCTGGCCACCATCGCGATCCTGCTGTTCATGGTCGGCTACATCGGCATCGGCTTCGCCACCATGGCCAAGACGCTGCTGCCGGTGCTGGCGCCCCACGGCTGGAGCCTGGGCGGGATCATCTGGGCGGTGGCCCTGGTGGCCGGGATCTACATCACCTTCGGCGGCCAGACGGCGGTCATCTTCACCGACCTCCTCCAGGGCTTCATCCTCCTGATCGCCGGTCTGGTTCTCTTCGCCCTGGGGTTGAACTGGCTCGGCGGCTTCTCGGTTTTCTGGGAGGCCCTGCCCGACGAGTTTCGGCTGCCCCTGGCCGGCTACAACCGGCCGGCGGAGTTCAACTTCGTCGGTATCTTCTGGCAGGATGGCATCGCCGGCTCCATCGGCTTCCTGTTCATGAACCAGGGGCTGATCATGCGTTTCCTCGCCTGCCGCAGCGTCGACGAGGGGCGCAAGGCTGCGGCCTTCAACGTCCTGTTGGTGCTGCCCATCTCGGCGGTCGTGGTGTCCGCCGCCGGGTGGATCGGCAAGAGCATCTCGGTGGCCCATCCCGAGGTCCTGCCGCCGGGAACCGCCGCCGACGAGATCTTCACCCGGGTGGCGAGCATCGTCGCCAGCCCGGCGGGCTTCGGCTTCTTCGTGGCGGCGGTGACCGCTGCCCTGATGAGCACGGTGGACACCTTGATCAATGCCGTGGCGGCGGTGGTCATCAACGACATCTACCGGCCGCTGCGGCCCGGCCGGAGCGACCGGCACTACCTGCGGGTCGCCATGCTCACCTCGGCCCTGGCGACCGTTGTGGGTGTGGGTGCGGCCTTCGTCTTCGCCTCCTTCAAGAGCCTCTACCAGGCCCACGGCTTCTTCCACGCCACCTTCACCCCCCCCCTGGTGGCGGCCATCTTCCTGGGTATCTTCTGGCGGCGCTTCACCACAGCCGCGGCCTTCGCCACCTTCGTCGGCGGCACCGCCCTGATGCTCCTCGGGGCGCGCTGGCCGGAGATCTTCATCCGGCCCGTGAGCCACGGTATCCCGATGGACCCGGAGCATCCCTGGACGTACATCCGGGCCCTCTACAACCTGCTGGTCTGCTTCGGGGTGGGCATCGTGGTCAGTCTCTTCACCCGGGCTCGGCCCCGGGCCGAGCTGGCCGGCCTGACCATGTGGACGGCCGAGTCCGCCCGGCGCTTCTTCAAGGGTGGCGAGCCCAACGACCGTCCGGGCCGGAGGATCACCCTCGGCTGGGCGGTGGACGAGAGCCTGCCGGAGGGGACCGCCAGCGTCGATGGAGAGCAGCTCGAGGCCCTGGCGGCTGACCCTGGCGACCTGGTCTACGTCTGCGATCGGCGCCGCTGGCTGGGGGGTCTGCGCAGCGCCCACGCTCGGCTCGCCGAAACCCACCAGGGAGAGGCGGTGGTGCGTCTGGCTCCGGACGTGGCCGCCGCCGGCCGCTTCGTGCGGGGCCGGCCGGGGACCGTCGAGACCATGCTCGCCAAGGCGGTGGCCGGCGAGGCAGGCGTGCACTTCTTCTCCA
>CAYMFV010000134.1:0-7625 GCA_964389745.1 uncultured Planctomycetales bacterium
GACCAGTGCGGGGCGGTCCGGATGAGCAGGAGGACCAGGAGCAGGACCAGGCCCCAGGGCCACTCGTGGTTCTCCCCCACCCGGTGCCAGGAGAAGCGCCGGGGATCGCCGCTGCGCCAGGGTCGGAGCCGGGGCAGGAAGTCCGGCACGTTGGCCGCGTGCCGCTCCAGCTCCTGGCCGAAGAGCTCCCGGAGGCGGGGGTACTCCTTGGCGAACTTCCGGGGCAGGTAGAGGAAGAAGAAGGCCAGGGCCAGGAAGGCGACCAGGCCCCAGACCAGGAGGCCCCGGGTGGTCTCCGGGTTGCCGGCGGCGATGCCGCAGCCCAGGAGGGCCAGGAAGGTGCCTAGATAGGCCGGGTTCCGGGTGTGGGCGTAGGGGCCGGTGGTCACCAGGACGACGTTCTTCTCCAGGTGGCCGAAGGACCAGATGCGCAGGGCCCAGGCCAGGGCCGCCAGGACGCAGCCCGCGGCGAAGGGACCGGGGCGGGGATCGGCCAGGAGGACCAGGAGGACGCCGGCCAGGAAGACGGCGCCCCGGCGCCAGGTGAAGCGGCGGCGGGCCATGGGACTTGCGGCTGGGAGGGTAGCCGGGGAAGATTGTCCCTCCGCCGGGGCCTCCAATCCACCGCAGCATGCGCCCGCGTCCCTCCCACCTCCTCCTTCCGCTCCTCCTCCTGCCGGCCTGCGCCAGCAGCGGCGACCCGCCGCCGGACGGTGGCACCGCCGCCACCACCGAGGTGGCCGGCGTCCGTCCCGAGACCCGGCCGACCCGGGTCACCTTCCAGGACCACCGCTCGGGGGTGGTCCTCGGGGTGCTGAACGAGTCCCTGGCCCGACCCTCGGAGTACTACAGCCAGCCCCGCCAGCAGCTCACCTACAAGGTGATCCCGGACCTGGACATGGGCGCCCTCCTCCAGGCCCTCGAGGAGATCGGCTTCTTCACGGAGGCCCGGCCCGGGCTGGTGCGCATCCCCGGGACCCGGGTGAGCGTGGTCGTGGAGCGGGGCAGCCAGACCTTCACCCTGGCCTTCACGCCGGAGGACGACCCCGAGCGGGTGGAGAAGGTCCAGCTCTGTGCCCAGGCGGTCCAGGCCATGTACAACCACCACCAGGGCTGGCAGGTCATGGAGAACCCCGCCGGGGCCGCCTACTTCCAGCAGGAGCAGGCCCGGCTGCCCCGCCCCGGGAACCGGAAGTGAGCGGCGGCCTGGAGGTGGTGGTGGTACCCGCTCGTCGGGCCTCCACGCGCCTCCCGGACAAGCTCCTCCTGGCGGAGAGCGGCCGGCCCCTCCTGGCCCACACCCTGGAGCGTTGCCTGGCGGCCCGGCGGCCGGCGGCGGTCCTGGCGGCGGTGGACGGTCCCGAGCTGGCGGCCGTCGCCCGGGCGGTCGGGGTAGAGGCGGTCCTCACACCTCCGGAACTGCCCTCCGGGAGCGACCGGGTGTGGGTGGCCATCCGGGAGCGGCCCGAGGTGGCCCGGGTCGTCAATGTCCAGGGGGACGAGCCGGAGCTGGACCCCGAGGCGGTGGACGCCCTCCTGGAGGCCCTGGACGGCGGCGCCGCGGTGGCCACCCTGGCGGCGCCCTTCCCGCCGGACAGCGACCCGGCGGACCCGGCGGCGGTGAAGGTGGTGGCCGACCTGGCAGGGCGGGCCCTCTACTTCTCCCGCTCGCTCCTCCCCCACCCCCGCCACGCCGGCGCTGCGGTCCCTAGACTGCACGTCGGCGTGTACGCCTACACCCGGGACGCCCTGGCCCGCTTCGCCGGCCGCTCCCCCACCCCCCTGGAGCGGACCGAAGGGTTGGAGCAGCTTCGCTTCCTCGAGCACGGCGAACCGGTGGCGGTCGTGCCGTGGCCCCGGGCCTTCCCGGGGGTGGACACCGCGGCGGACTACGCCGCCTTCCTGGCCCGGCAGCGGCAAAGGACATGACCCAGTACATCTTCGTCACCGGCGGCGTGGTCTCCTCCCTGGGCAAGGGCATCACCTCGGCCGCCATCGGCCTGCTCCTGGAGAAGCGGGGCCTGAAGGTCACCCTCCAGAAGCTGGACCCCTACATCAACGTGGACCCCGGGACCATGTCCCCCTTCCAGCACGGCGAGGTCTACGTCACCGAGGACGGAGCCGAGACGGACCTGGACCTGGGCCACTACGAGCGCTTCACCCACGCGCCCATCAACCGCTACAGCAACGCCACCACCGGCTCGATCTACTCGGAGGTGATCCGCCGGGAGCGGCGCGGCGACTACCTGGGGCGCACGGTGCAGGTGGTGCCCCACGTCACCGACCACATCCAGGAGGTGATCCGCCTCGGCGCCCAGCCGGGCACCGACGTGGCCATCACCGAGATCGGCGGCACCGTGGGCGATATCGAGTCCCTGCCCTTCCTGGAGGCCATCCGCCAGTTCGCCCTCAAGCAGGGGCCGGGGAACGTCCTCTTCATCCACCTGACCCTGCTGCCGTATCTCCGGGCCTCGGGAGAGATGAAGACCAAGCCGACCCAGCACTCGGTGGGCCGGCTCCGGGAGATCGGCATCCAGCCCCACGTCCTGGTGTGCCGCTGCGAGCGGCCCATGGAGCCGGGCATGCGGGAGAAGATCTCCCTGTTCTGCAACGTCCACCCCGAGGACGTGATCGAGGAGCGGGACGTGGAGACCTCGATCTACGAGGTGCCCCTGAACCTGGTCCGGGACGGCCTGGACCGGGCCCTGGCCCGGCACCTGGGACTCTCCGAGGAGTCGGGAGCCGACTGGAGCGACTGGGAGGACCTGGTGGCCCGGCTGCGCTCCCCCGAGGGCGAGGTGGAGATCGCCGTGGTGGGCAAGTACATCGAGCTCCACGACGCCTACAAGTCCATCTACGAGGCCCTGGGCCACGGCGCCGCCGCCTGGCGCCGCCGCCTGCGCCTGCGCAAGGTGGCCGCCGAGGCCGTGGCCGACGGCGACCCGGAGGCGCTGTTGCACGGGGTCGACGGCGTCCTGGTTCCCGGCGGCTTCGGGGAGCGGGGGCTCGAGGGCAAGATCGCCACGGTCCGCTGGGCCCGGGAGCGGGGCGTGTCCTGCCTGGGCATCTGCTTCGGCATGCAGGCCATGGTCATCGAGTACGCCCGGGACGTGGCCGGCCTCGATGGCGCCAACAGCACCGAGGTGGCCCCGAACACTCCGCACCCGGTGATCGACCTGATGCGGGACCAGCGGGGTGTCAAGGACAAGGGCGGGACCATGCGCCTGGGTGCCTATCCCTGCCAGCTCGCCGAGGGCAGCCGGGTCCGGGAGGCCTACGGCCGGGACATGGTCCTGGAGCGCCACCGGCACCGCTGGGAGTTCAACAACCACTACCGCCGGCGCCTCGAGGCCGCGGGCCTGCGCTGCTCGGGCGTCTACCCGGCCCGGGAGCTGGTGGAGATCGTCGAGCTCCCCGAGCACCCCTTCTTCGTGGGTGTCCAGTTCCACCCCGAGTTCAAGTCCAAGCCGCTGGCGCCCCATCCCCTCTTCCGGGCCTTCGTCGGTGCCGCCGCCAGCGGGCGGCCGGAGGCGGCGCCGACCCCCCCCCAGAAGGAGAAAGCCAGGTGAGCGAGCCCGACAGCTCTTCCCCCCCCTCCCAGGACGCCACGGCGATGCCGGGCGGGGACTTCCGCCTCTTCGTGCAGAAGATCGCTCTCCAGGGCTTCTACGCCCTGGGCCTGATCGAGCTCCCCGGCCAGGAACGGCCCGAGCCCAACCTGCGCATCGCCCAGGCGGTGATCGACGACCTGCGCATGCTCCGGGAGAAGACCCAGGGCAACCTCTCCGAGGGCGAGCGGCTCACCCTGGACAAGTTCGTGACCGACCTGGAGTTCCAGTTCGTGGCGGTCAAGGAGCGGGAAGGCGGCCGTCCCGGCGCCGGGTGCCCGGAAAAAGCGGATTCCTAGGAAAGCCGGCAGGAGCGCCGGGCACGGCTGCGGATCCTCGCCGCCCGAAGGTCCGGACTCGAGTTCTCGAGGGCAGCGGGCCGAAAAAAAAGTTGGAGTGCCCCCCCCTGGGGAGCGAACTCCCATGAGCGCCGGGGCCTGCCTGCGGCCCCCACCTGCCCGTGGATTCCTTCGGAGAGACATGTCCGTGACCGCCCGATCCGTACTCCTGACCGTCGCCGTCCTCCTTGCCACCACCGCGCTGCCCGCCCAGCAAGCCCGGGAAGGGGTCCGCCTGGACGATCCCGGCGCCAGCCGCTCGCCGGACAGCCTGGACCTGGTCCTGGCCGGCCAGGGCACGCTGCGCATCGCCCTGTGGCTGGACGAGCGGGGGCCCAACCCGGTGGACGACGATCTCCTGGCCGCCGTCTCCACCGACGCCGGCGTCCACTGGGGCCCGGAACTGGCCCTGACGGACACCGCCGTCACCGGCTGGGACGTGGACAACCCCGCCGCCGCCGAGGGGGGGGGCATCCTGCACGTGGTCTTCGACGACGACCGCTTCTCCTCCCTGTCGCCGGCGGTGGTCTACCTGCGCTCGGCCGACCAGGGGGCGAGCTGGCAGGAGACGGTCCTGGCCACCGGCGCCTGGATGCCACGCATCGCCGCCGACGGCGACCGGGTGGCCGTGGTCTGGCAGGACCTGGCGGCCAGCGTCCACCACCTCTTCCTCTCCTGGAGCCGGGACGGCGGCGCCACCTGGGAACCGCCGGTGGCCGTCGAGCCTGGAGCGCTGGGCAACGTCCCCTCCCGCTCCTGGACGGTGCAGGTCCGGGGCGACACCATCCACGTCCTGTACGTGGACGACCGCAACGGCACCCGGGACCTCTTCTACACCTGGTCCACGGACGGCGCCCCCTGCGCCCCGGCCACCCGGGTGGACCAGGACCCCACCTTCCTGGGCGAGGTGGAGATCGAGCCCGTCCTGGCGGTGGACGGCCTGACGGCTCACGTCGCCTGGCTGGAACGGGGCCGGGATCCCCTGAACCCCTGGGCCCGCCAGGTCTACTACGCCCAGACCGGCCCCGCGGGCGCCGCCTCCTCCGGCGAGCAGGCCCTGTCGCCGGGCGCCCCCGTGGACGCCTGGCCCCTCAGCCTGGCCGCCAGCGGCGGCAACGTGCTGGTGGCCTGGGTGGACGACCGTTCCGGCACCGGCGGCGATCGCCCGGTCCGGGTCCGGGTCTCCTGGGACAGCGGCGCCAGCTTCGAGGCCGAGACGACCATCCCGGCCGGTGGCCCCTTCCCGGCGGACACCCTGAACCTGCGAGCCTTCGCCGCGGGCAGCCGCCTCTTCCTGGCCTACGTGGACGACTCCTGGACCCCGGTCAGCGCCGACCGCCAGCCCACCCTGGCCTGGTCGCCCGACGCCGGGGCCACCTGGCGGGGCCCCTTCCTCCTGGCCTCCGGCCTCGGCGCCCTCGAGGGCACCGACGTGACGCGCAACTCCTGGGCCTGGGGCCGCGACAGTCTCTCGGCCCTGTGGCGGTCCGAGGACGGCTTCGCCGGGCAGCCCGGCATCGTCGCCGGCGGCATCCGCTTCCCCTTCACCACCTGGACCCAGCTCGCCAGTGGCAGCATCCTGACCCTGGACGGAGCCGACCCGGCCCTGGCCGCCCGGGGCGCGGTGGCCCGCTGGGCGGCGAGCAAGGTCCTGGGTGGCGTGACCCATCCCGAGAACCCGGGTCTGCACCTGGACCTGGCCCCGAGCGGCGCCTACACCCGGAGCCTGGCCGCCGCCGCCAGCCTCACGGCTCCCCTCCAGGCCGACGGCAGCGCCAGCCTCTTCGTCCCCGCGCCGCCCCCCCCGCAGCCCGGCCGCAGCGGCTGGATCCAGGGCTGGGTCAACGACGGCGGCCTGGGCATGGCCCCCGGCGATCCCGTGCCGGCGGTGGTGCAGTAGCAACCGGGGAGGAGGTCGCCGACCTCCTCCCCGCGCCGGCCTCCAGGAGCATCCTGATACCCTGGCGGGGCATGCCCGGCCCCCCTGCCGCGAGCCCGCTGCCCCCCGAGGTGGCGACCTGGGTGGAGCGCCAGCTTGGCCCTGTCTCCCTGGCGCGGTTCCAGGACCCGGCCATCCGCCCGGCCCTCGATCGGCGCCTGGCCGAGATGTCCCTCGAGGACGCCGTCCTGGCCACGGCCCACGAGCTGGCCCGGACCGACCGGGAGGTCGCCGACGAGTTCCTGGGCCACTTCCTCGTGGCCATGACCCGGCTCGGCAGCCTCTCCATCTCGGCCGGGCTGCAGCGCTTCCTGGACACCGGCGACCTGGTCGACTCGGTGGCCGGGGACATCTGGCGGGACCTCGCCCAGATCGAGTTCCCCGGCCGGCGCCAGTTCCTGGCCTACCTCGCCCGGCGCATGCGCTGGAAGGCCTCCGACCACGCCCGGCGCCTGCATTCCGGACGCCGCCGGGAGGACCGGCGCCAGCCCGTGGAGGAGGAGCAGCTCGCCGCCCCCTCCCAGCCCGGGCCTTCCACCATGGTCGGCCAGCAGGAAGAGCGGGAACGCCTCGTCCTGGCCATCCTCCGCCTCCCGGCCCGAGACCGGGAGCTCCTGACCCGCCACCTCCGCGGCGAGTCCTTCGCCGAGATCGCCGCCGCCATGGGGCTCACCCACGAGGCTGCCCGGAAGGCGATCCAGCGGGCCATGGCCAAGGCCCGGGACCTGCTGTCCTGAAGACTGCCGGGAGACGCCCGGGCACGGGGCCAGCTCCCCGCCGGGTCCGGCGTCAGGCCTCCGGCGTGCTCGCCGGCGCCGGGAAGGAGCCGAAGCGCAGGGCCAGGGACGGCAGGACCAGGAGGGTGAGGAGGGTGGACGTCGCCAGGCCGCCGAGGATCACGATCGCCATCGGGCCCTCGATCTCGCGGCCGGCCTCCCCGGAGCCCAGGGCGAGGGGCAGCAAGGCAAAGCCGGTCACCATCGCGGTGAGGAGGATGGGAACCAGCCGCTCGTTGGCGCCGCGCAGCGCCGTTGCCGGCCCCCAGGACATGCCCTCCACGGTCACCAGGTGCTCGAAGTGGGACACCATCATGATGGAGTTCCGCGCCGTGATGCCAAAGAGGGTCACGAATCCCACCAGGGAGCCCAGGGAGAGGCTGCCACCGCTGAACCACGCGGCCAGGACGCCGCCGACCAGGGCGAAGGGCAGGTTCGCCAGTACCAGGAAGAGGTTGCGGGGGCGGTGGAAGACCATCGCCAGGAGCAGGAGGATCCCCGCAGCGGCCGCCAGCGAGTCCAGGAGCAGCTCCCGCCGGGCCGCGGACTGGGCCGTGGCGGCGCCAGCGAAGGACCAGTAGACACCGCGCGGCAGGTCCAGTCCGGACTCCAGGCGCTGGCGCAGGTCGGCGACGAAGGAGGCCAGGTCGCGGCCCTCGAGGTTGCAGGAGACCTCCTGGTACCGCCGGGTGCCATCGTGGAGGATGGCGTGCCGGCCGCTGCTCGAGAAGACCCGGGCCAGCTCGCCCAGCGGCACGAGGCGGCCCTGGTCGTTCGCGACCAGGAGCCGCGCCAGGTTCGCAGGGTTGCGGCGCAGACCCTCGTCCAGGCGCACCACGACGTCGAAGACGCGGTTGCGGTCGTAGACCTGCCCCACCGTCATCCCCTGCCAAGCCGTGCGCACGGCGCGCAGCACCGACAGCGGGCGGAACCCCCAGCGCTCAAGAGCGGCCCGATCCAGGGC
>CAYMFV010000135.1:0-7589 GCA_964389745.1 uncultured Planctomycetales bacterium
CCGCTTTCATCCTGCCGAGTTCTTCTTTTTTATCGGCAAGTGCCTGCGCTATCTTCTTGGTCTTTTCCTTATTGGATTCCAGCGTCCGGGCCCGGAGCGACGCCGCCTTCGCCGCGGCGGAGGCGACCCGGGAGCTCCTCGAGCAGCGGCGCCTGGAGGTCCGCGAGTCCATCCTGGAGACCTGGTACGAGTACACCTGGCTGCACGAGGCCATCCTCATCACCGAGGGTCACCTGGAGCTCCTCCGGCACCTCGAGGAAGTCGCCCGGACCCTGTACGAGACCGGCCGGGGCCCCCACTCCGACCTGATCCGGGCCCAGGTGGAGCTGGGCCGGGTGGCAGACCGGCTCCGGACCCTGGAGGACCTGCGCCAGCCCCTGGTCGCCCGGCTGAACGCCGCCCTGGACCGGCCGCCGGGCGCGCCCATTCCCTGGCCGGGCGAGCCCCTGCCCGAGCCGCCCCCGGAGGTCCTCCAGACGCCGGCGGCGCCCCTGGAGGAGAGCAGCCCCGAGCTCCGGGCCCTGCGCCACCGCATCGCCGCTGCAGAGCAGGGGGTCCTCCTGGCCGAGAAGGCCTTCTGGCCGGACTTCGCCCTGGGCCTGGACTACACCTTCGTGGGGCCGACCACTTCCCCGGGCGTCTCCGGCTCCGGCGACGACGCCCTGGGTCTGACCCTGGGCCTGGAGCTGCCCATCTACCGGGGGCGGCTCCGGGCCGGCCTGGCCGGCGCCGAGGCGGCGGCCCTGTCCGCCCGGGCGGCCCTGGCGGCAGCTCGCAACCGCCTCGCCGCCGACCTGGAGATGGCCCTCTACCAGGCCCGGGACGGCGACCGGCGGGTCCAGCTCTTCCGGGACAACCTCGTACCGAAGGGCAACGAGTCCTTCCAGTCCTCCCTGACCGCCTACCAGGGGGACGAGGTGCCCTTCGACACCGTGGTGGATGCCGAGCGTGTCCTCCTCGAGTTCCAGCTCGCGGCAGTCCGCGCCGCCGCCGACCGGGCCCAGGCCCTGGCCCTGGCCGAACGCATCACCGGTACTCCGATCCTCGACACCCGGCCCTGACATGAAGCGCTCCCTTCCCTGGTTCCTCGCCCTCCTCCTCGGTGCTGCCGGCTGGTGGCTGGGCCACCGCAGCAGCACCCCTGCCGCAGCCCCGGCCGCCCCCCCCGCGGCGGAGAGCGCCCCCGAGACCCAGGCTCCGGAGGTCTGGACCTGCTCCATGCACCCGCAGATCCGCAGGTCCGGGCCCGGCAAGTGCCCCATCTGCTCCATGGACCTGATCCCGGTCAGCGCCGCGGCGGGCAGCGACGAGGGGCCCCGGACCCTGATCATGAGCCCGGCGGCCATGGGCCTGGCGAGCGTCGCGACGGCTCGGGTCGAGCGCCGGCCGGTTGCCCACGAGATCCAGATGGTGGGCAAGGTGGCCTTCGACGAGACCCGGGTGGCCACCATCGCCTCCTGGACGCCGGGTCGCCTGGACCGCCTCTTCGTGGACTACACCGGGGTCGAGGTCCGGGCCGGGGACCACATGGTGGAGATATACAGCCCCGAGCTCTACGCGTCGCAGCAGGAGCTCCTCCAGGCCATCGAGACGGCCAAGCGCCTGGAGCAGAACCCCATCGAGATCCTCCGGGTCGCATCGGACGCGAACGTGCGCTCGGCCCGGGAGAAGCTCTTCCTCCTCGGGCTCACCCAGGAACAGATCGAGGAGGTGGTGCGCCGGGGGACGCCGGACACCCACCTGGTGATCAACGCCCCCATGGGGGGCATCGTGGTCCACAAGACGGCCCTGGAGGGCATGTACGTGGACGAGGGCACGCCCATCTACACCATCGCCGACCTGACCAAGGTCTGGGTGCTGCTCGAGGCCTACGAGGCGGACCTGGCCTGGCTGCGCTACGGCCAGGACGTGACCTTCCAGGTCGCAGCCTGGCCCGGGGAGGAGTTTCACGGCCGCATCGCCTTCATCGACCCCGTCCTCGACGATCGGACCCGGACGATCAAGGTGCGCCTCAACGTGGACAACTCGGACCAGCGCCTGAAGCCGGAGATGTTCGTCCACGCCCGGGTGGCGTCGGTGCTGACCCCGGGCGGCAAGGTGATCGATCCCTCCCTGGCCGGCATGTGGATGTGCCCGATGCACCCCGAGGTGCTCAGCGACGAGGCCGGGCAGTGCAGCGAGTGCGGCATGGACCTGGTCCCCGTGGAGGACCTGGGCTTCGTCACCCAGGTCCAGGAGGAGGCGCCCCTGGTGGTGCCGGCCACGGCACCCCTGGTCACCGGCCGCCGGGCCGTGGTCTACGTCAAGCTCCCGGACCGGGAACAGCCCACCTTCGAGGGCCGGGAGGTGGTCCTCGGCCCCCGGGCCGGCGACTGGTACATCGTCGAGTCCGGCCTCCAGGAAGGGGAGGAGGTCGTCGTCAAGGGCAACTTCAAGATCGACAGCGAGCTGCAGATCCAGGCCAAGCCGAGCATGATGAGCCCGGAAGGGGGAGCGCCTCCGCCCGGCCACCAGCACGGCGGCGCCATGCCGAAGAGCGGCCAGGGCGGCGGCATGAAGACCGGCATGCAGGGCCCGAAGACCGGGAGGCTGGAGGTCCCCGACGCCTTCCGGGAGCAGCTCGGGAGCGTGGCCGTGGCCTACCTGGACATGCACGCGGCCCTGGCCGGTGACGACGACGAGGCCGCCGGCAACGCCGCCCGGCGGGCCCGGGAAGCCCTGGCGGCGGTGGACATGGCCCTCCTGGGCGGCGACGCCCACATGGCCTGGATGGAGCTCCTGCCCGGCCTGCAGAAGCCCCTGGAGCAGGCGCTGGCGGCCGGCGACCTCGCGGCCCGCCGGCAGGCCTTCGCCGCCTTCGGCCAGGGCTTGCTCCAGGCCTTCGAGCGCTTCGGCCCGCCGCCTGGCCCCCCCCTGCGGGTCTTCCACTGCCCGATGGCCCTCGACGGCAAGGGTGCGGACTGGCTCCAGCGGGAGGCGCAGACCGCCAACCCCTACTTCGGCAGCAGCATGCTCGGCTGCGGCGACCAGACCCGGATCCTGGAGCGCTAGGAGACCCACATGCTCGGCTCCCTCATGCGCTTCTGCCTGGAGCAGAAGCTCGTCGTCGTCCTCCTGCTCCTCTTCGTTGTCGCCTGGGGCGCCATGGTCGCCCCCTTCGACTGGAACCTCGGCGGGCTGCCCCGGGACCCGGTGCCGGTGGACGCGATCCCGGACATCGGTGAGAACCAGCAGATCGTCTTCACCGCGTGGATGGGGCGGTCGCCCCAGGACGTCGAGGACCAGATCACCTATCCCCTGACGGTCTCCCTCCTGGGAGTCCCCGGGGTGAAGACGATCCGCTCCTACTCCTTCTTCGGTTTCTCGACGATCTACATCATCTTCAAGGAGAAGGTGGACTTCTACTGGTCCCGCTCCCGGGTCCTGGAGAAGCTCAACAGCCTGCCGGCGGACACCCTGCCAGACGGCGTCCAACCAGCCCTGGGCCCGGACGCCACGCCCCTGGGCCAGATCTACTGGTACACCCTGGAGGGCCGGGACGCCGCCGGCAACCCCACCGGCGGCTGGGACCTGGACGAGCTGCGCACCATCCAGGACTGGTACGTGCGCTACGCGCTGCTGGCCGCGGACGGGGTCTCCGAGGTGGCCTCCGTCGGCGGCTTCCAGAAGGAGTACCAGGTGGACGTGGACCCGGACGCCCTCCGGGCCCACAACGTCACCCTGGAGGAGGTCTTCCGGGCGGTGCGCAACTCCAACCTGGAGGTGGGCGCCCGGGTCCTGGAGATCAACCGGGTGGAGTACTTCGTCCGCGGCCTGGGCTGGGTCAAGAGCGTCGCTGACCTGGAGGAGAGCGTCGTCAAGGCCACCGAGGGCGTGCCCATCCGCATCAAGGACGTGGCCCACGTCAGCCTCGGGCCCGCCATCCGCCGGGGAGCACTGGACAAGGGCGGCGCCGAGGCGGTGGGCGGCGTGGTGGTGGTCCGCTACGGCGAGAACCCCCTCGCGGTCATCCAGAACGTCAAGGACAAGATCGCCGAGATCAGCCCGGGGCTGCCCCGGAAGACGCTGCCCGACGGCACCGTCTCCCAGGTCACGATCGTGCCCTTCTACGACCGGACGGGGCTCATCCACGAGACCCTGGGCACCCTGAACACGGCCATCTCCGAGGAAATCCTGGTCACCATCATCGTGGTGATCTTCATGCTGATGCACCTGCGTTCCTCGGTGCTCGTCTCGGCGCTCCTGCCAGTGGCGGTGGCCTTCACCTTCATCTTCATGAAGCAGTTCAAGGTGGACGCCAACATCGTCGCCCTGTCCGGCATCGCCATCGCTATCGGCACCATGGTCGACATGGGCATCGTCCTGTGCGAGAACATCCTCAGGCGGCTGGAGGAGGCGCCAGAAGGCGCCAAGCCAGCAGAGGTGGTCTGGTCCGCCGCCACCGAGGTCGGCTCGGCGGTGTTGACCGCGGTCGCCACGACGGTGGTCGGCTTCCTGCCGGTGTTCAGCATGGTCGGCGCCGAGGGCAAGCTCTTCCGCCCCCTGGCCTTCACCAAGACCTTCGCCCTGATCGGCTCGATCATCGTCGCCCTGGTCATGATCCCGCCGTTCGCCCTGCTGATGTTCCCGTCCACCGGCGGCCGCATCGGCGCCTGGTGGCGGCGCATCATGCACCGCTGGCGGCCGGTCGGCCGCGTCTGGCCCTTCCTCGTCAACGGCGCCGCGATCGTCGTGGTCGCCAACTACCTGGCGGGTCACTGGGAGCCCCTGGGACCCGAGAAGGGGCACATCCGCAACCTGGCCTTCGTCCTGGGCGTGACCCTGGGCCTGCTCATGGGCTTCAGCCTGTTCCAGCGGGCCTACTCGCGGATCCTGCGCTGGTGCCTGGCCCACAAGGTCCTCTTCCTCTCCCTGCCGACGCTGCTGCTCCTCTTTGGCGCCTCGGTGTGGCTGGGTTTCGACCGGGTCTTCTCCTTCGTGCCCACCACGCTGGAGAAGGCCGGCATCCCGACGGAGAAGACACGTTCCACCAGCTTCTGGGTGGGGGCCCGAAAGAGCCTCCCCGGGCTGGGCAAGGAGTTCATGCCGTCCCTGGACGAGGGCTCCTACCTGTTCATGCCGACCACCATGCCCCACGCCTCCATCGGCGAGGCCATCGATGTCCTGGCCACCCTGGACCAGGCCATCCAGACCATCCCGGAGGTGGACCTGGCCGTCGGCAAGATCGGCCGGGTGGAAAGCGCCCTGGACCCGGCGCCCATCTCCATGGTCGAGACGGTCATCAACTACAAGCCCGAGTACATCGTCGACCAGGAGGGGCACCGGCTGAACTTCCGCTGGGACGAGGAGCAGGAGGAGTTCATCCGGGACGCCGACGGCAACCTGATCCCGGACCCGGACGGCCGGCCGTACCGGAACTGGCGACCCCACATCCGCAGCGCCGACGACATCTGGGACGAGATCGTCAAGGTCACCCGCCTGCCCGGCTCGACCTCGGCACCGCGCCTGCAGCCCATCGCCGCCCGCATCGTGATGCTCCAGAGCGGCATGCGCGCCCCGATGGGCGTGAAGGTCAAGGGCCCCGACCTCGACACCATCGAAGAGGTCGGGATGCAGATCGAGAAGTACCTCAAGCAGGTGCCTTCGGTGGAACCGGCGGCGGTCTTCGCCGACCGGGTGGTGGGCAAGCCCTACCTGGAGATCGACGTGGACCGGGAGGAGGCGGCGCGCTACGGCCTTTCCATCCGGGAGGTGCAGAACGTCATCGAGATCGCTCTCGGCGGCCGCCGCATCACCACGACCGTGGAGGGCCGGGAGCGCTACGGCGTCCGGGTGCGCTACCTCCGGGAGCTGCGAGACACCATCGAGGGGATGGAGAAGGTGCTGCTGACCACCTCCTCGGGGGCCCAGGTCCCCATGACCCAGCTGGCCACCATCCGCTACGTCCGCGGCCCCCAGGTCATCAAGACCGAGGACACCTTCCTCACCGCCTACGTCATCTTCGACAAGAAGCCGGGTTGGGCGGAGGTGGACGTGGTGGAGCAGTGCCGGGACTACCTGCAGTCCAAGATCGATAGCGGGGAGTTCATCGTCCCGGCCGGGGTCTCCTACACCTTCGCCGGCTCCTACGAGAACCAGATCCGGGCGGCCAAGACCCTGGCCGTGGTCCTGCCCCTGGCCCTGTTCCTGATCTTCCTGCTCCTGTACTTCCAGTTCCAGCGGGTCTCCACGACGCTGCTGGTCTTCAGCGGCGTGTTCGTGGCCTGGGCCGGAGGCTTCCTCATGCTCTGGCTGTACAGCCAGCCCTGGTTCCTGGACTTCTCGGTCTTCGGCACCAACATGCGGGACCTGTTCCAGGTCCGGCCCTTGAACCTCTCGGTGGCGGTCTGGGTCGGCTTCCTGGCCCTGTTCGGCATCGCCACCGACGACGGCGTGATCATCGCCACCTACATGAAGCAGACCTTCGCCCGGCGCCAGCCGGGCACCATCCAGGAGGTCCGCGACGCCGTGGTCGAGGCCGGTTGCCGGCGCTGCCGGCCCTGCCTGATGACCGTCGCCACCACCATCCTCGCGCTCCTGCCGGTGCTCACATCCACTGGCCGGGGAGCCGACGTGATGGTGCCCATGGCCATTCCCTCCTTCGGGGGCATGACCGTGGTGCTCATGACCATGTTCGTCGTCCCGACCCTCTACTCCGCGATCGAGGAGCGGCGGGTGCGGCGGCGGGCTGCCTAGAATCCCACGACATCATGGAGAAGAAGACGATGCAGCGCAGTACTCCCCTCCTGGCCCTGACGGCCCTGCTCCTGCCGGGCGCGCTCCGGGCCCAGGAGCACAACGCCCCGG
Organism: uncultured Planctomycetales bacterium; assembly: GCA_964389745.1. Taxonomy (GTDB): domain Bacteria; phylum Planctomycetota; class UBA1135; order UBA1135; family UBA1135; genus CAYMFV01. Next base: position 6,847 of record CAYMFV010000135.1, read on the forward strand.
CCGAGGCCCAGGCTCCCAAGGTCCTGCACGAGCAGACCACTTGCCCGATCCGGGGTGAGGCCCTCAAGGACCGGAAGACCTTCGTCGACTACGAGGGGCAGCGCATCTACTTCTGCTGCCCCATGTGCATCAAGAAGTTCCGGGAGTTCCCGGACGCCGCGCTCTGGAAGATGTACCAGGACGGAGTCCGTCCCGAGAGCATCCAGACCGCCTGCCCGGTCACGGGCGAGGAGCTGGAGAACCGGGACAACTACGTGGACGTGCTCAACAAGCGCATCTACGTCTGCTGTCCGAAGTGTGTCAAGAAGGTGGCTGCAGATCCGGCGAAGTACCTGGATCAGCTGGAGGGCCGCAAGCCCCAGACGGCGTGTCCCGTGAGCGGCGAGCCCGTGGACGGCAAGACCACGGCCGTGGTCCAGGGCCAGAAGGTCGGCTTCTGCTGCCCCGGCTGCGACAAGAAGATGGAGGCGGAACCGGAGAAGTTCTTCGCCGCCATCGCCGCCCGCCACGAGGTCACCGAACCGGCCACCGCCCTCTGCCCGGTGATGGGCGACCCCGTCGAGAGCAAGGAGTTCTCCGTGACCTGGCAAGGACGGCGCTACTACTTCTGCTGCGAGAAGTGCATCGGGAAGTTCGTGAAGGACCCCGCTCGCTACGTGGCGAAGCTGTAGCTGGCTGGCTGGCAGCGATGATCAGAGGCGGGCCCGGCGCAGGCGCAGGGCGTTGCCGATGACGGTCACCGA
>CAYMFV010000136.1:0-7476 GCA_964389745.1 uncultured Planctomycetales bacterium
TTTTCCACTCAGGCCCACGCACGCAGGGCGTACGCCGAAAAGCACGACACCTTGCTCAGATCCTCTCCACTGCCACAAGATGTGCGTGAAACCTGCGAAAGGCCAGACTTCTTGCGAATGCCATGTTAGCCTCTCTGAAGACCGTCATTGCTGCACCTCGTACGCTCCCACGTCCTTGAGTCCCGTCTGCGTATCCGGCCGCGGCTCGCCCCGGACGTCGTTGCTTGTGTTCCGCCTGGTCGTGGCCATCCCCGCGTCGATCAGTGGGCTGCCCAGCGCCCAGGTGTCCTGGAAGAACGCCCCACTCGACACCCACGGGCATTCTATCACGACACCGAGGCCGGCCAACTCCATCTCTGGCCCACCTCTCTCGCCACAGAGGGCCCCTGGACGCAGACAAGCGGGTGGCCCACCTGTGGCTCTTCACCACCGCCGAGTTCGGCTTCGCGGTGCTGCCCGCCGCCTTCACGACCGGCTCCTCGCTCATGCCCCAGAAGCGCAACCCCAATCTCCTGGAACTCGCCCGGGCCCACTGCCGCCAGGTCGTGCAGGACTGGGCAGCGCTCCTGGCGGTGCTCCAGGACCTGCCGAGCGCCTACCACCGGGACTTCCAGTTGCTGAAGCCCACCCTCTTCCGGGCCCGGGACCGGATGGCGGCGCTCCTGCCCCTCATGGCCCGCCTGCTGCCGGCGGTGGAGTGGCGGGAGGCGGTCCTGCGCGAGGCAGCCGCCGACCCCGCGCTGCACGCCACAGGCGCCGTCCTCCGCCGGGCGGCCGAGGACGGCGTGCCGTTCCGGGACGCGTACCGGCAGGAGGCGGCCCGGGCCCCCTACGGCAGCACGTGCAGAGGCACCGCCACCGAGGACAGGGCGGGACCCCCGGGACCGTAGCTCACCGCCGCGGTCCACAGGGTGGTGTCCACCCACGAGGACAGGGCGCCCGGTGGCGGCGTGAAGGACGCCACCGCGTCCCCGAAGGCGTCCAGCAAGCCCGCCGAGCCGTTCGTCCACGGCAGCGGGCCCTGCAGTGACCGCCGGAACAAGGCGTCCCGGGTCAGCGGCACCTCCAGGCCCCGGAGCGTCGTCGGGCCTCGGCCGGTCCGCGACGCCAGCAACTGGTAGGACTGCCCGGCCGCGGTGTCCGGGAAGTCCAGGGCGTACTTCACCTGCCCGCCCGCCGACGCCCGCAGCGTCCGCCGGCTCGCCCACAGAAAGGGGTCGAAGGTGAGTTCCTCGGTCCAGTTGTCGGGATTCATGGAACTGTTGTACCGATCCAGGACGACGCGCGGCGAGATACCGCCGCGCAGCTCGGCCCAGGCCGCCACGGGGCCGATGCTCGTCGCGTCATTCGCCGCAGAAAGACTCCAGAGCAGCTCCCCGGTGGCGCCGGAAAGTACGTCCACCCGGGCGGGAGCAGCCGGCGGGCCGCTGACCGGCATGGCAGCCGTCACGACCACATCCTGGATCCCGTCGCCGTCCACGTCGTGCGACGTGTCCGCAAGGTTCCCGAACCATTCCCCATCGTTCATCCCGACGACCGTCCACAGCTCCGAACCGTCGGCGCCCGACAGGGCACGCACGTAGCCCGCCGGGAACGGAGCGTAGGGCCCGGGCGAGCCGGTGAGGAGGTCCGGCACGCCGTCGCCGTTCACGTCCCCGAGGGGCTCCAGCAAGGTCCCGTAGTAGAGGAAGTCCTGCGGCCCGTAGAAGGACGCCACCATCACCTGGTTGTACGGGTCCAAGATGTGGATCGCGCCACCGACCAGCGCGCCCACGTCGCTCCCCGTCTCGCCGATCGCCACTTCCGGCCGCCCATCCCCGGTCAGGTCCCCGATGACCGCCAGCGTGCTGCCAAAATTACCGAACTCCTCCGCACCGTCCAGCCGCCAGAGCAGCGGCGTGCCCGGCGACAGCGTGAAGGCGAAGACCGCCCCGTGACTGCGCTCGTTCGGCACCTGCGAGGCGCCGGGCGCCCCGACCAGGAGGTCCTCGTACCAGTCACCGTCCATGTCCGGGAGCCCGACCACGCCCTCGGAATGATACCCCAGGCCGAAGCTCGTCCACGGCGGCACGCCGATCCCCGGCGGGTTGCCGGGGTCGTAGACGACCAACCACGGCCGACCCAGATCCCGCGTATCGCCGACCAGCACCTGACCCTGGGTGTTCGAATCGGCGAAGACACCGGAAGCGATGATGGATGGAGCAGAACTATGAAGCAGGTCGATGCTCACCGTGATCCGCGAGCCGAAGCCCCCATCCATGCTCCCCGCAGGCGCCGGGCGAAGCCACAGGAAGCTGCCGGTACGGCCCGAGAAGGCCATCACGGATTCCATTCCACTGCTCACCTCACCGACCAGGATCTCGGGCCAGCCGTCCCCATCCAGATCCTCGATGTAGGCCACGTCGCCCCCCGAGTCGTAGTTGAACGTGACCGTCGCGTCCACCCGGAAGGACTTCCGCCACTGGCCGCCAACGACCTCCTGGGCAGTCAGACTCGCTACCGAGATCCCCCAGATCGCCAGGATCGCCAGGATCGCCGTCGTGTTCGCCGTCATCCTCATTGCTGCACCTCGTACGCTCCGATGTCCTTGAGTCCCGTCTGCGCGTCCGGCCGCGGCTCGCCCCGCACGTCGTTGCTCGTGTTCGGCACGGTCGTGGCCATCCCCGCGTCGATGAGTGGACTGCCCTGGGCCTGATCCGGAAAGACCAGACCGAGGTCTTGGGCAATCGTCGTCAGCAGCGGATCACCGTACTGGTTCTGCCGGGCATTTGTGTAGGCACTCGCATCTGGTGCACCTAGCGTGCCGAGATTGCAATTGTATGTGGAATCGAACATGGCCTGCCACAAGTCATCCGGGATATTCGCCATCGGCCAGGGATAGAACGCCTGATCGCTCATGACGCCGTTGACTTGCACAGGCCCGTTCTTCTTAAGAACGCAGTTGTGCACGTTCGAGCCCGGCTTCCACAGTTTCTTGGTTACAGGGGGATTGCCTGGATCCAGCGGATCCTCGTCCCCGTACTGGACAGCGACTGCGTACGGGGCATCATTGTCCGTGATTGTAACCTGAGCCAAGTGCACGCGCCCTTCAACATTGTTGACACCATACAGGACAAACGGCGCTGAGTCGAAAAGGTACTGCCCTACGGCTCCCTGTCCCTCGTTCTTGGACAGGACACAGTTCGAGGCTCGCAGAAGGAAAGCGCGCGGCGACTGGCGCAGCGTACTGCCGTCCGTATCGAGCCGGAACCCCGAGGTCCGGTTGTTCGCCAGGTACAGGTGGTGCATCACCAAGGACGCAATGTCGTAGTCCAGAACGCTGATGAATACCCCGTGGGCCTGGCCGCTCTGGCCCTGGCCGTTGTACCGGAACTCCGACTTCCCGAGCACGATGCTGCCGAACTTGTCCTCCTGATCCCAGAAGGAGGAACCCTCAACGAAGAGCCCATGGTGGGCATTGGAGTTCACCTGGGAGTCACTGATACGCACGAGCGACCAGGTGCCCCCCTCCCTGGACACCAGGTGGATGCCCGACCTGCTGTAATCCCCAGGCACCGGCGGCGCGCCACCGTTCTCCGTGATGACGCAGCTGTTCTCCGCGACGAACGTTCCGAAGGTGTTGCTCGTGCCGTTTCCATCACCCTTGATCCGCACATACACTCCGTCGTACTGCGCGTCATGGATCTCGACGTTCGCAAGCTGCACGTCCACTTGGTGATCGGCCTTCCCTGCCACTACCTCGATCCCGCAATGCTCGATCGGGTACACCTGCGGCGGCGGGCCCAGCAGCCCCGCCGGCCGTCCCGCAATCGCCACCCCCTGCACGTACAGGGTGACGTCCGCCTGGCGCGGCAGGTCGACGAGGACCATGGATGCCTGGAGAGCCCGGTCCACCGTCCGCAGGTCGCCGCCCACCAGCTCGACGTTCAGGTCGTGACGGCCCGTGATCGGGGGCGAGTCCGGCGCGAAGGAGAGCTGCGGCTGGTCCGGCAGCAGGGAGGAGGAACTGTCGGGGACCCGCACCAGGAAGCGCTGCAGCGTCAGGTCCAGGGTGATGGCCTGGCTGCCGGCGTCGGATTCCAGCACCACCGCCTGCCGGCAGCCATAGAACGCCACCCCGTCGACAAGTGCGCTCACGTCGTACGCTGGCGCCGTGAGGCTGGTGACATCGATGGCGATCCCATTCTGAAAGCCATGGATCTCGAGTCCCTGGTTGGTGTCCGGAACCTTCTGTGGCTGGGTCGTCAGGTACGTGAGGATCTGGGTCGTGCCGGCCGAGATCGGGCCCTCAAGCCGGAAACAAGTCGTGGCGCCATTCGCAGTGACGAACCGTGCCCGCTCGTTGACGTTCCCGTCGGCATCCCACAACTGGATCTTCACGCCCGCGGGGATCGTAATCCCAGTCGTCCCAAACCCCTCGATGTTGGGGCTCTGGTCGTCGTAGCTGGCGGTGCTCATCTCGAGCATGATGGTGTCGCCAGCATTCGCCACGGCCACGGCCTCGGTCAGGGTCCCGTATGGCGACGCTTGCGTCCCGTTACCACTCGGCGATACGTCGGCATCTACCCAGATTGTCTGCTGCCCAGGAGCTCGGCCGGCCAGCAGGATTACCGTCAGGCAGGCAGGCAGGCAGGCAGGCAGGAATCTCCTCATGCTTGCTCCTCCAGTTCCACGGGTTGTCATCAAGACGCCTCCATGCGGGCGCAGGCCCATTCTAGCACGGCACCGAGGCCCGGCAACCCCCTCTCTCCGCCCCACCTCTCTCCGCCCCACCTCTCTCCGCCCCACCTTTCTCCACCTCCTCCGTCGGTTCCAAGTCCGGTTCCCGGACCGGGTTATGCACACCTGGCCCGGCCTGCGCCTCGCTGGACGCAGACAAGCGGCTGGAAGACCGTCGGCTCTTCACGGCGGCGGAGGCCGGTGGTCCAACGCCCACCGCCCTCACTTGCGATTCTCGTCTTCGCCGCGGGCCAGGGCGCGGATCTGCACCAGGCTAGACTCCACCTCGAGGTACTGGATCTCCTCGAGGCTCTGGCGCATGCGCGCCCGCAGCTCCGGCGACAGGTCCTCCCGCTCCAGTGTCATCGAGATCCGGTCGCGCTCCCTGACCACCCGGGTGTGCAGCCGCCGGCGACGCCACCAGTCCGCGAACTCCACCCTGGCCCACTGCCAGGAGATGCCGAGGGCGACCGACACGGTCGGGGCGAGGAGGAGGAGCCACGGCTTCAGCAGGCTGTCCTCACCCAGGCGTTCCGCCAGCAGCACCAGCAGGGTGCCGCCGCCGGCTCCGGCGACGCCTGCAACCAGGTTCCTTGACGCCCATTCCTTCCATACCTCGTGAGCCGGCCATCTCGGACCTCCCTGTCAGCGAGGCAGGCCCCAGCACGTGCACGGCCAACCCGTGCGTGCGCGCCGGCACGGAATCACCTTGGCAGGCTCGAAACTCCGCGTCTGCTTTTCGGAGACCGGGCCTTCAGAGTCGCTCCACCCGGTACCCCCCCCGCAGCCGGTCCCGGAGGTAGAGCAGCCCGAAGACCACCACCAGCACCAGGGGCAGCCAGGCCACGGCCCCCAGGGTCGCGGCGCCGCCGGCGGCCTGCGCCTCGGCCCACTGGACGGCCTCGGGGGTGCCGGCCGCGGCGGCGCGCAGGCTCTCCAGGTCGGCCCCCGGGGGCAGGGCGGCGGCGATCCGGTCGTCGTAGATTCCCCCCATCACCGGCAGGACCAGGGACACCGAGAGCATGCCGGCGCCACCCATCAAGGCCAGGCCCAGGGCGCCGGTGCGGGGCACCCGCTCCGAGACGAAGCCGAGCATGGTCGGCCAGAAGTAGCAGATGCCGGCGGCGAAGACGGTGGCGGCGGCAAAGGCCTGGACGCCGCCCTGGGCCCGGCTCAAGGAGAAGAGGCCGATGGCGCTGACGATGGCCGAGGCAAAGAGCATGCCCGAGGGTGACAGGCGGTGCACCACGGGTCCGGCGAACTGGCGGCCCAGGGCCATGATGCCGTTGATCCAGACCAGGACCAGGATTCCCGAGACCCCGGCCGAGAAGGTCAGGATGTTCGGGATCCACTGGTTCGGACCGAGCTCGGTGGCGGCGGTCAGGAACATGCACGCCACCATGAGCAGGAACAGGGGCCGCAGGGCCTCCAGGAACATCTCCTTGAAGGAAACGCCGCTGGCGACGCGCTCGGTCGCGGGGAAGCGCTTGCCCAGGAAGAGGAGCCCGTAGGCGGCCGCCGGCAGGAGCATGGTCGCCATCTTGAGCTGCCAGCTGCCGCCGAGGCGGGTCAGGGCGTAGGCGACCAGGCCGCCGATGACGATGCCCCCCGGGAACCAGACGTGGAACTGGTTGAGCCTCCTGGTCTTCTGGTCGGGATAGACGGTGGCGATGAGGGGGTTGCAGGCGGCCTCGACGAAGCCGTTGGCAAGCCCGATGGAGAGCGTCCCGAAGAAGAGCATCGAGAAGCCGGTGGCGAAGATGGTCAGGCCGATGCCCAGCACGTGGCCCAGGAAGGCCAGGGCCAGGAGACGCCCCATGCCGAGGACGTCGCACAGGGGCCCGCCGACGATCATGGAGACAGTGAAGCCCCAGAAGGCGGTGCCGGCGATCTGGCCCAGTTCCACCTTCGAGAGGTCGAACTCGGCCTCGAGGGCGCCCATGATGTCGCCCCGGATGGCGAAGCTCATGGCGGTGACGATCAGGGCGATGCAGCTCGCCCGGAAGAGCAGGCGGGGGCTCGGGGTGCTGGTCAAGGTGCGGTCCTCCCGCCGCATCATGCCGGCGCTGCCGGGCCGCTGCCAGGGGGCCGGCGCTACTGCACCTGGAACGTCCGGACGTCAGTGATGGCGCCGAAGCGGAGCAGGCCGCCCTGGAAGCTCACCGCGGCGAAGTGGAGGGTCGTTCCCGGGGGGATCGAGGGTGGGAAGAGCAGGAGGGGGGTCTCGCCGCCGCCACCGGCCAGCAGCGTGCCCCGCAGCCGGGGCTCCCGGGCCGAGAGGGCCAGCCACGGATGCGGCGCCAGGCCCGTGCTGCGGCCGTCGCCCGCCGGCAGGGAGGCCGTGCCCGGCGCTGCCGAGACCAGCACCTGGAAGCCCCGGCCGGCCTCGTCGTGGGGAAAGCCCGCCGCCCGGAAGCGGACCGGCTGGCCGGCCTGGAAGGCGCCCTCGGGCACGACGTTGGCCGCCCGGAAGCCCGCCGCCCAGACGTGCTGCCGGCCGTTCGCATCCTGTTCCATCCACACCGACAGGTGGTCCGGGTAGACCGGGTCCCGGCGCAGCCGCACGCGCTCCAGGGTCGCGGACGCCGCGGCGGCCACCACGAAGGCCGGCCCGGGCTCGGGCGCCGCCGCCCGGGATACGGAGGCATGGACCTGGGCGCCGCCGTTCCACTGCACCGCGAAGAGGCCACGCGCCGTGTCGCCCTGCAGGGACGGCTCCCAGCCCGGCGCCGGCTGGAGCCGGTGCTCGGTCCAGGT
>CAYMFV010000137.1:0-7474 GCA_964389745.1 uncultured Planctomycetales bacterium
GCCAGGAGGAGGGCGGGTCCGACCCCGGCCAGGAGGGCGGCGGCGCCGCCCCCCGGCACCAGGCAGCCGCCCAGGGGCGGCAAGGCCAGGGCCATGCCCAGCCAGAAGGACAGGCCGGCGGGGGCCCGACCGGCGGCCAGGAGCAGCCCCAGGAGGCCAGCGGGGAGCCAGGCTCCGGCCAGGCACAGGGCGGCCAGGAGCAGGCGGAGGTCGTGGCCTGGGAAGGGCAGCTCCAGGAGACCCTGGAAGACGGAGACCAGCCCGGCCCCGGCCAGGGCCGCGGTCAGGGCGTGGATGCGGGGGCCGGCCATGGTGCGGATTCTAGGCGCGGGCCTTCTGCTAGCATCGGCCGGATGGCCCTCCCCGGCGCCGGCTCCACACCCGGCGGCTATGCCGTCCCGCCCGATCCCCGCCTGACCGCCTTCGTGGCGGCGGTCCGGGACTCCCTGTCGACGGGAGCGGCCCGGCCCGAGCGCCTGGCCGCCGTGGCTGTAGCCGTGGCCGGACTCGCCGCCGGTGGCCTGGCGGTGCCCCTCGAGGCCCGGCGCCTGGCCCCGGAGCACGCCTACGGCCGCAACCTCCTCTACCGGGATCCGGACTACGGCTTCGTCGTCATCGCCATGACCTGGCCCGCCGCCGCCGAGGCGCCGGTCCACGACCACGGCACCTGGTGCGGGGTGGCGGTGCTCGAGGGACGGGTCCGGGTGAGCGAGTACCGCCGCCGGGCGCCCCGGGACTGCCGGGTGGAGCCCCTGGGGACCCGGGACCTCGAGCGCGGGGCCTCCTGCCTGGTCCGACCCCCCCTGGAGGACGTGCACCGGGTCTGGAACCCCTTCCCGGAGCCGGCCCTGACCCTGCACACCTATGGCCGGGACATCACCCGCTGCCGGGTCTTCGACGTGGCGGCGGGGACGGCGGTGGAGTGCCAGCTCGACTACGCCAATACCATCCTCTGAGGATCGGGCCCGGGCCGGGCGGCGGTGCTAGCCTGGCCCCGGCATGGACCGGGCCACGGACGCCGCCCTCCGTCAGGCCGCCTTCCGGTGGCTGGAGGAGCAGGTCGAGGTCCATGGCGAAGTCCTCGAGTGGACCGCGCACCTCCTGCCGGGCTTCCCGTGGCAGGGGCAGCGCGTATCGCTGGCGGGACCACCGGGCATCTGGAAGCCGGCCGGTTGCCGCTGGCCCCTCTCCATCCGGACCAGCCACGCGAACCCCTACCAGGATGCCTTCGAGGACGAGGAGACCCTCGCCTACGCGTTCCGGGACCGCCGACCCGACGGACGGGAGCCGCCGGACAACAGAGGGCTGCTCGATGCGAGGCGCCGGCAGGTGCCCCTCGTCTACCTCCACGGAGTCGCCAAGGGCCGGTATCTGGTGGTCTGGCCGGTCTTCGTCGAGTACGCCGACCCGGTGCGCCGCCGCTTCCTGGTCCGGACCGGGGACCCGCGGCTGCTGGACGGGCTGCGGGTCCAGGAAGAGGAACTGCAGCGCCGCTATGCGATCGTTCCCCTCCGCCTGCGCATCCACCAGCAGACCTTCCGGGAGCGGGTCCTGGCCGCCTATCGCGGGCAGTGCGCCATCTGCCGCCTCCGTCACCGGGAGCTCCTCGACGCCGCCCACATCGTTCCCGACGTGGAGCCCGGGGGCGAACCCGTGGTCCGCAACGGCCTGGCCCTCTGCCGCCTGCACCACGGCGCCTACGATCGGGACCTCATCGGCATCCGCCCGGACCGGGTGGTCCAGGTCCGCCGGGACGTCCTGGACGAGGAGGACGGGCCCATGCTCCGCCACGGGCTCCAGGGCATCCACGGCCAGGAGATCCTGGTCCCGCGGCGGGCGGCGGACCGGCCCGACCCCGGTCGCCTGGAGATCCGCTGGCGGCGCTTCCTCCAGGCCGGCTGACCGCCCGCCTACAATCCCGCCCGTGCGCGCCATCGTCCTGGAGCGATTCGGCGGACCGGAGGTGCTGGAGGTCCGCGACTTCCCCGACCCCGAGCCGCCGGCGGACGGCTACGTGGTCGAGGCCCGGGCCATCGCCGTCAACTTCGCTGAGACCGTCGAGCGCCGGGGCGTCTACCGCAAGGAGCAGCCCCTGCCCTATCCCCTGGGCAAGGAGGCGGCCGGGGTGGTGGTCGCCCGGGGGCCCGAGGCCCGGCGTTTCCGGGAGGGCGACCCGGTCATCGTCGTCAAGTTCGACAACGGCTGCTACGCCGAGCGCATCGCCTGCCGGGAGGACCAGGTCCTGCGTCCCCCCGCCGGCCTGGACTTCCGGGAGATGGCGGCCTTCGCCACTGCCTTCGCCACCGCCTGGTACTCCCAGGAGGAGATCGCCCGGGCACGGCCGGGAGACGCGGTCCTGATCCAGGCGGCCGCCGGCGGCGTCGGCACCGCCGCGGTGCTCCTGGCCCGGAGCCGGGGGCTGGCGCCGGTCCTCGGGACCGCCGGCGGCCCGGAGAAGTGCGCCCTGGTGGAGGGCCTCGGCGCCGACCGCTGCGTGGACTACCGGCGGGAGGACTTCCGGGAGGCGGTCCGGCAACTCACCGGGGATCGGGGCGCCGACTACATCCTCGAGTCGGTGGGCGGCCAGGTCTACGAGCACAGCCTGGAGGTCCTGGCGCCCATGGGCCGGCTCGTCATCATCGGCTTCTCCGCTCTCCGGGACGACTACGGTAGATCGATCCCGCGCCTCCACCCCCTGACCCTCTTCCACCGCTCCATCGCCGTGGGCGGCCTGAACATCGACAACCTGAAGTTCCAGCGCCGCCGGGAGGTCTGGGACCGGCTCGTCGCCCACGCCGAGGAGCACGGCCTGCGCCCGGTCCTGGGTCCCGCCTACCCCCTGGCGGAGGCGGCCGCCGCCCACGCCGCCCTCGAGTCCCGGGCGACCACGGGCAAGGTCCTCCTGCTGCCGTGAGCGGGGGGGTCAGTCCGCGCCGATGCGCACCGGCAGGCGCCGGGAGCCCCAGGTCCCGGGCCGGGCCCCGAAGACGCCGGGCAGGACGAGGCGGCAGTCCGGGCAGCGACCGCCGGGGGCGAGCCGCCAGCTCCGGATCTCGAAGCCGTCCCGGCCCACCAGGAGCTGGCCGCAGCCCGGGCAGCGGGTGGACTGGCCCTCGGGGTCGTGGACGTTGCCGGTGTAGACGAAACGCAAGCCTTCCTCGTGGGCGATCTCCCGAGCCCGGCGGAGGGTGGCGGCGGGGGTGCCGGGGTGGTCCTGGAGGCGGAAGTCCGGATGGAAGGCGGTGAAGTGGAGGGGCACGTCGGGCCCCAGCTCCGCGACGATCCAGCGGCACCCGGCCCGGATCTCCTCGGGGTCGTCGTTCGCACCCGGGATGAGGAGGGTGGTGATCTCCAGCCAGGTCCGGCTCTCGTGGCGGATCCAGGCGAGGGTGTCCAGGACGGCGGCCAGGGCGCCTTCCGGTGCCAGGCACAGCCGCCGGTAGAAGTCGTCCCGGAAGGCCTTGAGGTCCACGTTGGCGGCGTCCATGCCGGCGAAGAACTCCTCCCGGGCCTCGGGAGCGACGTAGCCGGCGGTGACCGCCACGGTGCGGATCCCGGCCGCCCGGCAGGCTGCGGCCACGTCCAGGGCGTACTCGGCGAAGACGACCGGGTCGTTGTAGGTGAAGGCCACCGAGGCGCAGCCCAGCCGCCGGGCGGCGGCGGCGATGGTCTCGGGACCGGCCCGGTCGCAGAGGGCGTCCACCTCCCGGGAGCGGCTGGTCTGCCAGTTCTGGCAGAAGCGGCAGCCCAGGTTGCAACCGGCGGTCCCGAAGGAGAGGACCGGCGTGCCGGGCAGGAAGTGGCAGAGGGGCTTCTTCTCGATGGGATCGACACAGAAGCCGGTGCTCCGCCCCCAGGTGGTCAGGACCAGCCGCCCGTCCTGGTTGGCCCGGACGAAGCAGAAGGCCCGCTGTCCCACCCGGAGACGGCAGCGCCGGGGGCAGAGGAAGCACTCGATGCGTCCGTCCTCCAGGGTGCGCCACCAGCGGGCGGGCTGGCTCATGTTGCCTCGGGGGGGGGCGGATCGGGCTCCTGGATCTTCTCCACCGGGAAGCGCTCCAAGTGGAGGGTGGCGCCCGGTGGGATGCCGGCCTTGCGCCGGGCGATCTCCACCTGCTGGCCGGGGCTGTCCACGCCCGGGATGTCGGGCAGGAGCACACCCCGCCGGCCGTGATCGTCCCGGACGACGACGCCCCAGCGCCGGGGGTCCAGCTCCTCGAGGTCGGCCACCGCCTCCGCCGGCCCGAGGATGCTGACCTCCACGTGCAGGTCGTCGAGCTCCTCCCGGGTGACCGGCGGGAAGCGGGGATCCTCGAAGGCGGCGGCCCGGGCCCGGTCGGCGGTCTCGGCCACCAGGTTGTCGTGCAGGGCGACGAGGCTGCCGATGCAGCCCCGCAGGGCCCCGTCCCGGTGCCGGCGCAGGGTCACGAAGACCGGCGCCCGCCGGGCCAGCTCCCCTTCGGGGGGGGGGAGATCCCGGGTGGGTCGCTCCTCGAGGGCCGCCCGGATGGCCTCCTGGGCGACCCGGGGCAGAGCGGCGAGCCCTCCCTGGGGAGGCGCCGCCGCGTGCAGGACGGCGACCATGTAACCGACCCCGAAAGGGTGCTCGTAGGAGAAGACCTCGCAGCCCCGGGCGGCGAAGCCGTGGGCGGCGGCCACCACCGTGAGGGAGTCGACGGCGTCCTCGGCGGCCAGCTCCCGGAGGACCGGGTCGATGGCCTGGGCCTCGGCCAGGCGGCCCGCCCGGACCAGCTCCACCAGGGCCTCGTCGAAGTCCTTTGCCCGGGGATGGAAGCCCGCCGGAGCCCCCGGCAGGACCCGGTGGCTCATGTCGCCGCTGGCGACCAGGGCCGCGGGCCTCCCCAGATTGCCCAGGGCCTCGGCCAGGGCGTGGCCCATCGCCTCGAGGGGTGCCCCGCCCGGCCAGGGCAGGGCGAGCACGGTGGTGGGCCCCTGCCAGCCTGCCTCGGCCAGGAACCAGAGGGGCACGACCGCGCCGTGGTCCAGGGGGCCGGAGGGAATGCTCTCGAGGGCCACGCCCCGGGCCGCCGCCGCATAGGCCAGGGCGTCCTGCAGCTCCGGGTCCGTGGGCAGTTCCACGGTCGCCCGGGGAGCGGCGAAGTCGCCGAGGTCGCCCCGGAGACGGGGCCCGTCCCAGACGCCGAAGGCCCTCTCCTGGCGGGGGCTGTGGGGCGAGACCAGGACCAGGCGGGCGGGGGCGGCCGCCACCAACCGCCGGCCCACCTCCCGGCAGGCCTCCAGGGTGCGGCGGCACTCCGCTTCCCGCCCACGTCCCACCGCCGGAACGACGATGGGGGGGTGGGGCAGTAGAGCCGAGAAGACGATGGAAGACCTGCCCATGGGGATTCCCAGGTGCGTCTCCTTCATTCTACGAGCGGTCCCAGCCAGCCGGTCCTTTCCTATACTTTCCACCCGAGGTGTCTCTCGATCCTGGCAGTCTCTCCCCCGCGTCCCTGTTCCAAAGGTTCCAGAATGGGGACGAAGAATCCGGCCTGCAGCTCTGGCGGCAGGTCTTCCTGCCGGCGGTCCTGCCGGTGGCCCGCTCCTGGGCCGGGCACCGGGCTCTGCGCCGCCAGTACGAGGCCGAGGACCTGGTCCTCGAGGTCTGGTCTGCCTGGGTGCGGCAGATGCCCCGCTTCCGGTGGCAGGGGCCCGAGGCCGCTCGCGCCTGGGCCCGGGATCTGGCGCGGAGCGTCTGCCGGGGGCTGGCGGTCCGGGCCCTGGCCCGGCGCCGGGGTGGCGGCCGGGTCGTGGATGCTCCCACCGGAGTCCGGGAGGCCGCCCGCCCGGCCGGTCGCTCCAGCCAGCCGACCCCTTCCCGGCTGCTCATGGCCGAGGAGAGAAGACGGCACATCCGGGAGGCGGTGTCCCTTCTTCCGGAGGTGGAGCGTCTCATCCTCCGGGGTGTGAGCCGGGGCATCGCCCTGGAGGAGCTGGCGGATCGCCTCGGCGTGTCCGTCCGCACCGTGCACCGGCACAAGAAGGGGGCGTTGGAGGCCATCCGCCGGCACCTGCTCCGGGTTGGCCTCCTGGACAGCGAACATGGTTGAGCGCGGGGGGAGGGAGGAGGCGGCCGCCGGTGGCAGTGGCACCGGCGGGGTGAGCGACGACGATCTCGAGTCCTGGGTCGCCGAGGCTCTGGCCGAGGAGGCACCTGTCCCGGAGGCCCCTCCGGGCTGGACCCTTGAGGGCCTCCTCGGCCGTGGAGGCATGGGTCTCGTCTTTCGGGCCCGGCGGGAGGGCGACGAGGGCATCTACGCCCTGAAGATCCTGCCGCCGGCCCTGGGGGGGGAGCCCGCCCGCCTGGCCCGCTTCCGCCGGGAGGTGGAGGTGGCCGCCTCCCTCCGGCACCCGGCCATCCTGCCGGCGGTGGCCTGGGGCGAGCAGGAGGAGCGCCCGTGGTTCGCCATGGAGCTGGTGGAGGGCCGGGACCTGGGCCGGATCCTGGCGGCCCGGGAATCCTCGGCGAGCCGGGAGCGGCCCGACCTCCGGCAGCTCGTGTCCTGGATGGCCCAGATCTGCCGGGGTCTGGAGCATGCCCACCGGCAGGGCGTGGTCCACCGGGACGTGAAGCCCTCGAACATCCTGGTGGACGGGGCCGGGCGGGCCCGATTGACGGACTTCGGCTGCGCCAGCCTGGTGGATTCCTCGGTGCACCTCACCGCCACCGGGGAGGCGCCCGGGACGGCCCTCTACATGGCCCCGGAACTCCTCCTCGGGAGTGCTCGGGGCACCGACCCCCGGGTGGACGTCTACAGCGCCGGCACCGTCCTCTACGAGATCCTCACCGGGCGCACGCCCTACCCGGGTCGGACCCGGGGCGAGGTGGCGGCGGCCATGCGCCTGCGCCCGGCGCCGGCGCCGCACCGACTGGTCCGGGGCGTGCCCCGGGCCCTGTCCCGGATCGTCCAGCGGGCCATCGCCCTGGAGCCCGAGGACCGCCATCCCACTGCGGCCGCCCTGGCGGCAGACCTGGAGGCGTGGCTCGGCGGCCTCCAGGTCCGGGTGCCCCGCCCGCCGGTCCTGGTCCGCCTCGCCCGCTGGGCCCGGCGCCGGCCCCGGCGGGCCCTCGCGGCGATCCTCACCATCGTGGCCTGGCTGGCCGCCCTGGGCGTCGTCCTCTGGAGTCGGGAGGTCCACCGGCTCTCGGTGGCGGCGGAGGTGGGCGCGGCCCTGGAGCGCTTCGCCCGGGCCGACTGGAGCAGGGAGCACCGGCGCATGGCCGAGGCCGAGGGCGAGGAGGACCTCGCCCTGGTCCTGCTGCTCCAGGCCTGCGAGCGGGACCCGAGACAGCCGGCGGTGCAGGACGGCCTGACGCGGGCGGCGACGCGCCTGGCCCGTGCCGGGCGGATCCGGGCCGCCAGCGCCTTCCGGGCGGCCGCCGGCCTCCCCCCCCTCGAGCTGCCCCGGGTGCCGGTTGCCGAGGATCTCCAGCTGCCGGGCAACGACGGGC
>CAYMFV010000138.1:0-7462 GCA_964389745.1 uncultured Planctomycetales bacterium
GGGCGGGCCCGGGGGCGTCGCCTTGGCCGCCGCTGCAGGCCGCGGGGAGGCCGCTGCCGAGGGTCGCCAGTAGGAGCGGGAGGAGGGGACGGGGAAGGCGCGGACGCATGGGCGCAGCGGTCCCGGATGCTACCAGTGGGCGTATCCTGGACTACAGGACAGTCGGTAACCCATGGAAAAGACCTACGCCAACGACCGCCTCCTGGACCGCCGGGCCGCCCTGGGCGTCCTCGGCGCCACCGTCCTGGCCCCTTCGGCCCTCACCGCCTGCCAGGTGACGCCCGCCGGGGCCGCCGCCGGCGCCCTCCCGGAGCCCGGCGCCTACACCCTGCCGCCCCTGCCCTACCCGAAGGACGCCCTGGACGGCTTCCTCTCGGCGGAGATCCTCGAGATCCACCACGACCGGCACCACGCCGGCTACGTCAAGGGCCTCAACCGGACCCTGGCGGCCATGGAGGAGGCCCGGGCGAAGGGCGACTACGGGGCCATCAAGTCGCTCACCCGGGCCCTGGCCTTCCACGGCAGCGGCCACGTGCTCCACAGCCTCTACTGGCAGAGCATGAGCCCGGACGGGGGCGGCGACCCGAAGGACCCGGCCCTGGAGCAGGCCCTGGCGGCCTCCTTCGGCAGCGTCGACGCCTTCCGCAAGCACTTCGCGGCCGCCACGAAGGCGGCGGAGGCCAGCGGCTGGGGCATCCTGGCCTGGGAGCCCCTGGGGCAGCGCCTGGTCGTCCTGGCCGCCGAGAGCCACCAGCAGATGGGGCTCCAGGGGTCCGTGCCGCTGCTGGTCTGCGACGTCTGGGAGCACGCCTACTACCTCCGCTACGAGAACCGCCGGGGGGACTACGTCAAGGGCTTCCTGGACGTCATGAACTGGGACTTCGCCGCCGAGCGCCTGGCGGCGGCCCGGGCTTGAAGAAAGTCAAAGACGGCTTGCACATCCTGAAAGGTCGGGAGTAGCGTGGAGGGAGGTTCCCCCGGGCGGGGGCCTCCCTCCTCCGATGGACACGCGCCCCGGCGAACACCCCCTGGACGGCCTGGACGAGGCCGAGAGGGACCTGGTCCTGCACCTGGTCCTGGCTTCGGGCTCCCTGAAGGAGCTGGCCCGGGTCTACGGGGTTTCCTACCCCACCATCCGCACGCGCCTGGACCGGCTCATCGCCCGGCTCCGGGAGCTCCAGGCAGGCCGGCGACCGGACCCCATGGGGGAGCTCCTGGCCCGGCTGGTGGAGCGGGGGGAGGTCACGGTCACCGCCGCCCGGGCCATCCGCTCCCTGCACTGGGAGCAGGCCTCCCGCCCCGACCCCGAGACCTGACATGGACCTTCCCATCCTCCTCTCCCTCCTCCAGGAAACCCCCACCGCCGCGCCGGAGCCCTGGTTCGATCCCAACCTCTTCGGCGCCCTCTACGGGGGCCTCGGCGGCGGCCTGGGCGGCACCCTGGCCGGCCTGTGCGGCGCGGCCGCCGGCCACTGGGCACCCCGGGGCGAGCACCGGGGCCTGGTGCTGGGCGCCTTCCGGGTCCTCGTGGTCCTGGGCGGCCTCTCCCTGGCCCTGGGCCTTGGCGCCCTCCTCGCCGGCCAGCCCTACGGCATCTGGTTCGCCCCCGTCCTGGTCGGCCTGGTCCTGGCGGTCGTTCCCTGCGCCCTGTTGCCCCGGGTCCGCCGGGCCTACGATCAGGCGGAGCAGCGCCGCCTGGAGGCCGGAGCACTGCGCCGGGGCTGACGCCCCCCCCGCCATGACCGAGCCCTGGTTCGACCCGATCCGCTTCGGCTCCCTCTTCGCCGAGGTCGTCGGCGGGGTGGTGGCCGTGCTCCTGGGCTTCTTCCTGGTGGTCGCCGGCGTGGTGGCCGGCACCGGCAAGGCCCGGGGCCTGGTCCTTGGTGCCCTGGTGGTCTTCCTTGGCCTGGGGATCCTCTGCATCCTCTTCGGCCTCGCCGCCCTGGTCCTCGGCCAGCCCTTCGGCATCTGGTTCCCGCCCATGCTCACCGGCGGCATCCTGACCGTGGTGATGGGCGCCATCCGCCCCTTCCTGGCCGGCATCTACCGGGGCCCGGAGGGCGACGGGGAGAACTGACGGCGGGGCCGGAGCCCCTCAGGCGTTCGCGAACTCGACCTCGGCGCCGTAGGTGTTCTGCACCTCCACGGGCAGGACCTCGTGGAGGAAGTCGAGGCGGCCGGCCTCCTTCATCAGGTTGCGGGCGATGACCATCCGCTGGACCTGGTTGGTGCCCTCGTAGATCTGGAGGATCTTGGCGTCCCGGTAGAACTTGGCGATCGGGTAGTCCTCCATGAAGCCGTAGCCGCCGAAGACCTGGACCGCGTCGGTGGCCACCTGGACGGCGACGTCGGTGGCGAAGCACTTGGCCATGGCCGCGTACTTGTTGACCTCGGTCATGCGGCCGGCGTCGGCCATGGCGCCGCAGGCGTAGACCAGCCAGCGGGCGGCCTCGGTCTTCATGGCCATGTCCGAGAGCATGGTCTGGATCATCTGGAAGGAGGCGATGGGCTGGCCGAACTGCTTGCGCCGGGTGGCGTAGGCGATGGCCAGCTCGAGGGCGCCGGTGGCGGTGCCCACCGCCTGGGCGGCGACGCCGGGCCGGGCCAGGTCCAGGGTCATCATGCTGTGCTTGAAGCCGAGCCCGGGCCGCCCGCCCAGCAGCCGGTCGTCGGGCACGAAGACCTTGTCGAAGCCCGTCTCGCAGACCGGCACCATGCGGATGCCCATCTTGTCCTCGTGCTTGAGGACGACGAAGCCGGGGTCGGACTTCTCCACCAGGAAGGCGCTGATGCGCCGGGAGCGGCTGTTCGGGTCGGTGACGGCGAAGGTGGTGATGAGGTCGGCCCGGGAGGCGTTGGTGGTCCACTTCTTCTCGCCGTTCAGGATCCAGCCGCCGTCCACCTTCTCGGCCCGGACGGCGAGGCCGCCGGCGTCGGAGCCGGCGAACTTCTCGGACAGGGCGAAGGCGCAGCCGCACTCGCCCCGGGCCACCCGGGGCAGGTAGCGCTCCTTCTGCTCGTCGGTGCCGCCGACCATGACCGGGAAGGAGCCCAGGGCGTTCACCGCGAAGGCGACCCCGAAGGCCGGGTCGGCCTTGGACAGCTCCTCGACCACCAGGCACATGGCGAGGATGCCGGCGCCGTGCCCGCCGTACTCCTTGGGAATCCAGACGCCCAGGAGGCCGGCCTCCACCGCCGCCTGGAAGGCCTCCTCGTTGTAGCTGCCGTCCTTGTCGTGCTTGCCGGCGGCGGGCAGCAGGTACTTGCGGGCGATGCCACGGGCGACGTCGCGCCAGTGGTGGTGGGTATCCGTGAACTGGACGCTGGGAAGTTCCATGGCTGTGCACTGAGTCCTGGGTGGGCTGCCCGAGGGGCGGCCCGGGGATTCTAACCGCGTCCCCGCGAGGGGGCCTACCAGCCGAAGCTGGCCTTCTCCCGGAGCTTGAAGTACTTGCTCTCGTCGGCCCAGACGATCTCCCGGGTCTGGGTGTTCACCGCGTTCAGGGTGAACTTCATCCAGGACGAGCGGAGGTCGTCGTTCTCCTTGCGGATCTCGGTGAAGCGCCCGTAGAGGACGTACTCGGCGCCGAGCTGCTTGCCCAGCTCCACCGCCGCCATCTGGTCCACGGCCCCGCTCTGCTGGTAGTCGGTTTCCTTGGCCATCTCGGCGATCCCCTGGTCCCCGGCCAGGACCGTGAACCTCCCCGACTGGATGAGGGCCGTGCGGATGGTGTCGGTGATGTTCTGGGTGTCGATGTGCTGGCTGGTGCGGTTGAGGACGCCGCCGAAGACGATGCGCGGCTTGCCCTCGCCCCAGGCTTCCGCCGCCGTGAAGGACTGGGCCATGTCCTGGGCGATCTTGAGCAGGTCGGCGTGGCCGAACTCCTCGTTGATGAGCTCGGGCGTCTCCGGATCCTCGTAGCGGATGGTGTCCGAGCAGGCGACCAGGCCCAGGGGCAGGAGGGTGAGGAGGAGAAGGGAATGGCAGGACGGGCGGCTCATGGTTTCAATCCTCGTCGGGAGCCAGGGACTCGATGCGGACCTCCAGGCGCCGGGCGGCCCCGGTGGGGGCGGTCTTGGTGAACAGGAACTCCTCGTCCGGCTGCAGGACGACGTCCTGGCGCGGGCGCTCGTCCACGGCGGTGCGCAGGCGAATGCCGTCCAGGTCCAGCCAGGACCAGGAGATGCGCAGGTACAGGGCCTCGTCCTCCTCGTTGCGGAGGCGGAACTGGGCGGCGGCCCGGCCCGTGGCCTCGTCGTAGCGGCCGACGACGTCCTCGACCTCGAGGTCCTCGACGAAGCTCCGGACCGTGACGCTGACCTGGTCGCCCCCCCGGATGATGTCGCCCTCGTAGACCTCGGGCCCGGAACAGGCGGCCGGCAGGACCAGGGCCGCCGGCAGGAGCAGGGCAAGGAGACGGCGCGGGCTCACCTCAACCTCCCACTGCCTGCTGGAGGCGGATCTCGATCTCGCAGCGCATGGCCTGGACGCTCGGACCCACCGAGCGCACCGGCTGGTGGCTGCCGGCGGGGATGAACAGGACCTGCCAGGAGCGGGCCGGCGAGCTGATCTCCATGCCCTGGGCGTTGAACCAGCGGGCCCGCCACTGGCAGACGACGGCGTCGTCGTCCACGTTCACCAGGTCCACCTGGAAGACGGGCATGTCCGAGATGCTGGTGGAGATGGCGGCGTTCTGGACCTCGAGCAGGTCCTCGATCTCGTCGTCGCCGACGAAACGGTACATCCCGGTGAGGGGGCCGTTCTGGATGACGTTCGACGAGCAGGCCGTGCACAGGAGCCCGGCGGCGAGCAGGAGGAGGAGTCTCATGGCTGTGGGACCTGGGGAAGGTTAGCACTTGCGGGTGAGGCTGCCACCTCGGCGACCGGCTTCCCGCCGTGGAGCGTGGCATGCAACGTGCGGCCGACCGAGCGGACGGCCACGTACAGAGGGCGCCCCGGGACCGCCTCCCGGGTGCCCAGCCCGGCCTCGGCCACCACCGTCCCCCCCTGGAGGAGGCGGACCCCGATCCGGTGGGGGCCGGGCGCCACGGGGGTCCGGAGGACCTGGACCCGGGCCGGCAGGGTCAGCCAGGAGCGCAGGTCGGCCCGCTCCAGGAAGAAGCTGGCCAGCCCCGCGACCAGGCGCACCGCGATCCCGGCCCCCTCGCCGTGGGCCTCCTCGGCCTCGTGGGCCAGGGCCTCGATGGCGATGGTCCGGGCGGCGCTCCGGCCCAGGCTCTTGGCCGCCAGCCAGGCCAGCCGGTCCTTCAGGTTCTCCCGGGCCACCGTCGCCACGTCCTCGAGGACGACCGTGCGCCCGGCGGGCTCGCCGTCCACCAGGAGGAGGACCGCGTCGGGGCCCGGCTCCAGGGGGCCGAAGGCGGGGACCGAGATCCGGCCCGGCGTCCCGGTGACGTTGTAGGCGATCTCCCGGGGCTCCTTGGCCGGCATCCGCCCCTGCTCGTAGACCACCACCGCCTCGGCCTGGCGGCGCTCCTCCCGGCCCTCCGGGCCCTGGAGGCGCCGGACCCGGGCCAGGGCGTACTCCACCGACGGGTGGTTCGGGACCTCCCGGGCCAGGGTGGCCAGGTCGATCTCGGCCTCGTCCGGGTGGCCGTCCAGCTCGTGGACCAGGGCCGCCAGGAAGCGGGCGAAGCGGTTCATCCCGTAGGTGGTCTCGTAGCGCTCCTCCTCCCGCTCCTGGGCCTGGTAGCCCCGCTGGACCTCCACCCAGGCGTCGTCGAACTTCCCGAGCCGGAGGTAGTCCCAGGCCAGGAAGGCGTGCAGGAGGGCCACCTCGAAGCCCTCGCCGTCGTAGGGCAGGGTCTTGTCGTTGACCAGCACCGAGAGGGCGCCCTCGGTCAGGGTCCGGCCGCTCACCGTGGGCCGGTCCCGGAACTCCTGGAGGACCTCGGTGGCCTGCAGCCAGGCCTGGATGGCCCGGTCCAGCTTCCCGGCCACGTGCCAGGCCATGCCCTGCTCGGCCAGGGAGAGGAACTCGTCGGAGTCCAGGGCCCCCCGGCGGGCGGCGAACTCCGCGGCGGCCAGCTCGAAGTCGCCCCGCTCGAAGGCCCGGAGGGCCACCAGGTTCGCCTCCGGGTAGTCCTCGGCCAGGACCGAGCAGCCGGCCAGGAGGGCCGGCAGGGCCAGGAGGCAGCGGAGGCGGAGCAGGCGGGACAAAGGGGCGTCTCCCCCGGGGATGCAGCCCGGATTGTAGGCCACCCGGCTAGAATCCCGCGCCGTGGGCGCCAGGGCGGGCACCGGTGGCGGCCGGCGGGTCGAGGACACGCCGATGATGCGCCAGTACCACGCGGCGAAGAGCAAGCACCCCGATGCCCTGCTCTTCTTCCGCATGGGGGATTTCTACGAGCTCTTCTTCGACGACGCCCGGCTGGCCGCCGAGGTCCTGGGCCTGGCCCTCACCTCCCGGGACAGGGAACGGGACGTGCCCATGGCCGGCGTCCCGGTCCGGGCGGTGGACACCTACCTGGTGCGCCTGGTCCGGGCCGGCTACACGGTCGCCATCTGCGAGCAGCTCCAGGACCCCCGGGAGGCGAAGGGCATCGTCGACCGGGACGTGGTCCGGGTGGTCTCCCCGGGCACCCTGGTGGAGGAGGAGAACCTGGAGGCCGGGGAGCCCCTCTTCGTCCTGGCCGTCCACCTGGCAGGCGACGGCCGCCTGGGCCTGGCCTGGGCCGACATCAGCACCGGGGTCTTCCGCTGCGCCACCTGCCCGGCCGCCGCCTTCGCCGACGAGCTGGCCCGGATCGCCCCGGCCGAGGTCCTCCTGCCGGACCTGGAAGGAGACCCCGGCCAGGAGGGCTTGGCCGCCGAGCTCCGGGGGATCCGGAGCCTGCTCGAGCGGGAGGAGATCCCGGTCACCCGCCGGGCCCCCTGGGTCTTCGACCCGGCCCGGGGCCGCCGGGACCTCCGGGAGGTCCTCCGGGTGGCCACCCTGGAGGCCTTCGGGGTCGAGGACCGGCCGGAGCTGCTCGCCGCCTGCGCCGGCCTCCTGGACTTCCTACAGGACACCCAGAAGGGGGCCCTGGCCCAGCTCCGGGACCTGGAGGTGGAGCGGCCGGAGCGCCACCTGCTCCTCGACCGCTCCACCCGGGCGACCCTGGAGCTGACCCGGTCGCTCCGGGACGGCAGCCGGGAGGGCACCCTCCTCCAGGTCCTGGACCGGAGCTGCACCCCGATGGGCGCCCGGCGGCTCCGGGACATGGTCCTGGCGCCCCTGGTGGAGCGGGACGCCATCCTTGCCCGCCAGGAGGCGGTGGCCGAGTTGCACGCCTCCGAGGCCCGGCGCCGGGAGCTGGGCCAGGCCCTGAAGGGCATGGGCGACCTGGAGCGCCTGGCCGCCCGGGTGGCCAGCGGCCGGGCCGGCGCCCGGGACCTGGTGGGCCTGGCGGCGGCCCTGGAGCGGGTCCCCGCCCTCCAGGGGGCGCTGGAGGGCTGCAG
>CAYMFV010000139.1:0-7382 GCA_964389745.1 uncultured Planctomycetales bacterium
CCTCCTCGCCCCCGACGGCGCCCCGGCCTTGAATGTCTACCCCTTCGTCGGACCCGAGGCCCGCGGGACCGGGACCGCCCCCACCCGGCCCGCGGCCTGGTTCCACCAGCTCGGCCGCCGCCGGGTCCCCGGCCATGCCCGGAGCGGCGACGCCCTGGCGCGCAGCCTCGGCGAGGCGGCCCTGCCCTGGCTGGCCGCCGCCCGGGGCGAGCCGGCCCTCGAGGTCCTGCGCCGTTCCTTCCAGCGCAACCTGGGCCGGGTCCGGGTGCTGGTG
The DNA here is from genome assembly GCA_964389745.1 of uncultured Planctomycetales bacterium. GTDB lineage: Bacteria > Planctomycetota > UBA1135 > UBA1135 > UBA1135 > CAYMFV01. The sequence goes on from CAYMFV010000139.1 coordinate 275, forward strand.
GCCGCGGGGGGGGGCGACTCCGCGGGCGGCGAGCGGCTGGCGGCCGCGGCCCTGGCGGCCCGGACGCGTCTCGACGATCCCCGCCTGGTCGTGCAGTTCGTGCCCGACGCCCGGGCCGCCGCCGCCCTGGCCACCGCCGCCGGCCAAGAGGATGCGGGCGGACACCTGCTCCTGGTGCACGGCGCCACCGCCACCTGGGCCAACGAGCCGCCGGCGCCCGCCTTCTTCCAGCACGACGGCACCGTGCCCGACCTGCCGGAGGTCCTGGCAGCGGACGCCGTCACCCTCACCGAGGTCCTCCGGGAGGAGCTCCGCCGGGCCACCCGTGTCTCGGTGGCGGTCCTGCGCATCGAGGGCATGCAGAAGTCGGCCTCGGGCGCCACCTGACACGGCTGACCCGACGCCATCTCGGAGGCCCTCCAGGCCCTCGAGGGCGTCCAGGCGGTCGCCTGGGACTACGCGCAGGACACCATCCGGGTCGCCTTCGACGCCGGGAGGCTGGATCGCGGCCGGCTCGTGGCGGCGGTGGAGAAGGCCGGCTTCCGGGTCGTGCCGCCCCCACCCCCTGGCGGCAGACGCTGAGGCCCGGGCGTCAGAGGTCCACCTGGAAGGAGGCCGTTCCCCGGGCCGGCACGGAGACGCTGGGGAGTCGCTCGCCGCGGGTCTCGCCCAGGGGGTCGGTGCGCCGGAGCCGCAGGGGCTGCGCCTTCCCGTCCAGGACGGAGAGGGACACCGTCCGGCCGCCCACCTCCCGCACCTGGAGCTGGAGAGCCCCCAGGTCCACCCGGGCGCCGACGAGAATCACGTCCGGGGCCGAGAAGGCGAGCAGGGAGCGGGGCGGCGGCAGCGTGCGCGCCTCCCGGGAGGGGGGCAGGGCCCGGGTGACGAGGGGGTGGAGCGTCTCCCGGCCGAAGCGGATGGCATCGGCCCCGTCCCCTGGCGGCCCGGAGGTGAGGACGAAGCTCCACTCCAGGTCGCCCTCCTCGCTGCCCAGGAAGTTGGTCACCCAGTAGTTGTTGAAGAGCCAGGCGTAGAGGTGGGGCCGGCCGACCTCCGGGGTCTCGGCGAAGCGCCCGAGCTGCAGGCCGCCGAACTGCCAGAGGAGCGCCTCCGGGCTGCTCACCAGGACGCGCCCGGCCTCGCCCTCGGCAGCGACGAAGCCCTGGACCGCCTGCCAGTCGCTGGAGGTCCGGGGCAGGAGGTCCCGCTCGGGATCGACGACGCCGCCCGGAACCTCGTAGCGGACCCGGGCACCCGGCAGGTGCAGGGGGAAGGCGGCGTAGAGCCCCTCGGGGTCGAGGTTGCGGGCCTTGCGCAGCCGGTAGCGGAACTCGATCCGCTTCACGGTCGCAAAGAGGCGGATCTCCAGCTCGAAGCCCTCCTGCGTGCAGGGTCCGCCGCCCCCGTGGATGCGCAGGCTGCGCCAGATCGGGCCGGAGGTCCCCACCTCGACCCGCTGCACCGGCAGGGCCGCCCGGGTGAAGTCGTCGAGCCGGTGCCGCTCAAGCTGCCAGCGGTTGCCGAGCCGCTCGTGGACGAGCTGCCCGAAGCCCCACTCCGCCTGCGGGTCCACCAGGTCGAGGCCCAGGTCCTTGTCCAGGAGGTGGACGACGGCGCCGCTGTCCGGGTCCACCTCGAGGCGGTAGAACCCGTTCTCGAGGACCTTCCCCCCCCCTGATGGCACCGGGGTCGCGGCCGGCGCGGTCCCGACCTCGACCCGGTAGGCCCGCCAGCCGAAAGCCGGCACTGCCGCCGCCCACAGCCCCCAGACGGTCCCCTCCGGGCCCCGGCGCACCGCCTGGACCGGCACCTCGGCGCCGCTGTCGTCGAGGACCCGGAAGGGGCGGTCGGGCGGCAGCAGGGCGTGGTCCACGAAGACCTCCGCCAGCCCCGAGCGGGCGTGCGCCAGGGGGTTCACCGCCACCAGCACGGGCGCGGCGGTCCGGGGGAAGTTGGCCTGGAGCAGGCCCAGGGCGGCCTCCCGGAGGAGGGCGATCTCCTTCACGGCCTCCCAGGCACAGGCCGACTTCTCGGCCCACTGGACCTGGGAGTTCGCGGCCAGGGGATCGCGCACGGACTCGGCGGCCCCGTAGGTGTGCTCGCCGTAGAAGACCAAGCGCTCCCAGGCGGCGCGGATGCGGTCCGTCACGTCGGAGGGGGGTAGCGCGCCCAGGAGCGCAGCCATGCAGAACAGCACCTCCACGGCGTGCAGGTCGGCCTGGGCACCCCGGACGGCGGCGGCCTCCCGGGGCGCCGAGCCGATGCCGTCCGCCCACCAGTCCGGCCAGGCCCGGCGGTAGACGCCGAGCTCCTGGCCGCGCCTCGATGCCAGCAGGCGCGGCAGCTCGGAGACCGTGGCGCTGCGCAGGTGGGGCCAGGCGTAGCGCTCGTTCCAGGAGCGGATGAGGTCGCAGGCGGCCGTTCCGGGCGGTGCGTTGTCCAGCCAGGTCCCGCTGTACTGGACGGCTACCTCGTCGTAGGGGTAGCCCCGGTCCTCCAGGCCGCGCAGGTAGGCGAAGAGCGCCGGCTCCACGGTCTCGATGCGGCCCGTGTGCACGCCCCAGAAGTTGCCGGTGTGGTAGTGGTCGGGACGCCAGGCGAGCAGCCGGGAGCCGGATGGCGCCTCCCACCAGAAGAGCGTCGGCACGTCGAAGGGAATGAGGGCCCGGTGGCCGTGCTCCCCCATCACCAGCACATCCACGCCGAGCCGGGGCAGGAGGTCGGCGTAGCACCAGGCGATGCCGTTGACGTCATCCTGCATGGCCGCGCGCACCGGGAGGTCGTTCTCCCGGATCACGCCCAGGGGCTCCAGGGAGGCCAGGCAGCCCCGCTCGTCCAGGAGCTCCGAGAGGTTCGCGAACATCGCCGTGATCTCGATCCGCCCCTCCGCGACCCGGCGGCGCAGGCGCTCGACCTGCTCCGGCGGCCGGTCGCGGAGGTACCGCGCCACCGGCCAGGCGGCCTCGCAGGTCCAGCGGAAGCGGGCGTCGTCCGGGTCGTCGTCGGTCAGGTCGCAGTAGTCGAGGGCGTAGTCGATGTAGCGCAGGTGCTCCGGGAGGATCTCGGTCTGGGGCCGCGTGTAGCCGATGTCAGTGTGGACGTGCTGGACCAGGTGCACGGTCCACGGCCGCACGGGCCCGATCGGGCATTCGAGGGCGTACTCCACCGCCCCCGTGATGCGCACCCGGGCCGTGCCCGGTTTCGAGACCGGCGGGTGGTGCAGGACGATCCGGTTCAGGCCAAGGCGCAGGGACAGGCGTTGTTTCGGGGCGAAGGAGGGCGCGAGCGTCACCTCGGCCGGCGGACCGAGGTGCACGATCTCCAGGACGACCGGCCGCCAGTTGCCGGCGACGTCGCGCCGCAGCGCCTCCTCCGCGGCCAGGGAGGCCCGCGGCCGCGGCGCGTACTGGAAGGTCATCGCCCAGACCGGGCTGCCGGCGCTCTCGCCGGTCAGCTCCAGGCGCAGGGGCCGACCCGGCTGCACCCGGGCCCGGGGCAGGGTGAGCACGGCGAAGCCGAAGACGTCCTCGTGGCGGTCGACGCGCGCCGGGAGGAAGCGCAGGCGGACGCCGTCGCCTCCCATCACTTCCCAGGGATCGGAACGCGGAGTGGACGGGTTCGGGAAGGCCAGCACGGGCTCCCCCTCGACCCGCAGCTCGAAGCGGTGCTGCTCGGGGTTGGCGTCCAGTCCAAACAGCCACAGGAAGGAGACCGTGTCGCCGGACAGGTTCTCGGGCACCGCCTCGGTCTCCCAGGCAATGGCGGCGGCCGCGTCCATGGATCGGACGAGCAGGGCCGAGCGGGCCTCGGGCAACGCCGACTCGTAAGCGATGACCTCGCCCGTGAGCCTCCGGCCGAAACCAGCGATCCAGGGGTTCTGTCCGGGATCCTGCAGTGCCTCGCCGCCGCCCTGGGTCAAGGTCAGGAGAAGGAGCGCGGTCGCGACTGTTGCCATGGCACCAGGCAGGATAGGCTGGTGGACGATGCTGCGGCGCGCCTTGATCCTGCTCGGCTGGGCTACAGCGGTATCCCTGGCCGCCGCTGGCAGTGTCACCGGGCAGGAGGATCGGCCTGGCAGGCAATGGGCGCAGGAGCTGGCCGCCCTCCAGGACCGGGCCGGGGCCACCAGGCAGCCGGCGTCGCCCCGACGGGTCCTCGCCTTCTACTACGGCTGGTACGGGACGCCGGAGGGCAGCGGCGAGTGGCGGCACTGGCGGGGCGTGGACATGGACGCCCACAGCATCGCCAGCTCCACCCACTGGCCCCGGCGTGGCCCCTACGACAGCCACGACCCGGCGGTCCTCGATGAGCACTGCCGGCTGGCTGCCGAGGCCGGCCTGGACGGCTTCATCGTCTCCTGGTGGCACCCGGACGACTTCCACGACCGGGGCATCCCCCCCCTCCTCGAGGCCGTGGCCCGGCACGGGCTGGCCGTGACCGCCTACCTCGAGACCGTGCCCTCGGGCACGCCCGGGGAGGCGGTGGAGCGCATGGCCTGGATCCTCGAGCACCACGCCGGCCATCCCGCCTGGCTGCGGGTGGACGGCCGGCCGGTACTCTTCGTGTACGGGCGCGCCGTCCAGGAGCTCGGAGCCGGTGGCTGGGCCCTGGCCCTGGAGCTCCTGGCGGAGCGGGTGCCGGGCGGCGCCGTGGTCATCGGCGACGGCCTCGACCCCGGGACGGCCCGGGTCTTCGACGGGGTCCACACCTACAACGTCACCGGCACGAGCGCGGGCGCGGCGCCGGCGGAGATCGGCGCCCGGGCCCGGGGGCTGTGGCGGGCCCTGGAGAGGGTGCCGCCGGGGCGCATCCGCTGCGCCACGGTCATCCCCGGCTACGACGACACGAAGCTCGGCCGGCCGGGGCTGCGGCCGACGACCGCCCGCCACGACGGCGCCACCCTCCGGGTCCTGTGGGAGGCCGCGCTGGCGTCGCCGGCCGACTGGATCCTGGTCACCAGCTTCAACGAGTGGCACGAGGGCAGCGAGGTCGAGCCGTCCCTCGAGCACGGCGACCGGGAGCTCCGGACCCTGGCAGAGCTCACCGCGGCCTTCCACGCCCCCCCCCGGCCGGTGGCGGTGCTGCCGGGCGCGGCGTCGCCAGCCCTGTGGTTCCTCCTCGACCGGGGTGTGCCCCTCGTCGCGGTGGAGTGGGAGGACGTGGTGGCACCCGGTGGCCTCGATCCCGAGAGCCTGCCCGTGCTCCTCTACGCCGGCGGCGAGCACGCCCGGGCGACGGTGCGCGGACCACTGGACGTGCCCCGGGCCCTGCGTCGCTACGTGGAGGCCGGCGGCACCCTCCTGGTCCTGCCTTCGGAACCCCTCCCCCTCTACTACGACGCCGGCGGCCGGCCGGTGGATGCCCTCCGCGCCCTGGGCCTGCCCCTGGACATCGCCTGGGAACGGCCTCCCGAGGGCGTCCGGCCCCGTTTCCGGGTGGTGGGCGGGCCGGGGGGGGCGTCGCTCCCCGAGGCCCTGCCCTTTCCCGGCACCGGCGACCGGCGCTGGCGGCCCATGACGGCGCCGGACGGGGACGCAGGACGGCTCGAGCCCTGGATCGTCCTCGAGGACGCCGCCACCGACCCCCCCACCCGCCTGGGCGTGGCCGCCGGCCGGCTGCGTCTCGGCCGGGGCAGCGTGCTCTACGCCTGGTTCCGGCTCCTGGACGGCCCCCGGAGCCGGGTGCTGCTCCGGGCTCTGTTCGACGTCACGTCCTAGCCAGCGACCCGGGCTCGTTCCGGGGGTCAGTCGCGGGCGAGGACCGTCACGACGCCGTTGGGGCGAAGCGGGACGGTGAAGACGCCGCCGGTGGCCGCCAGGGCCGTCACCGGGCGCTCCACGAGGTCGGCGAGCCACACCGAGGAGGGCGCGTAGGGCAGGCGGATGGTCACGCTGCCGCCCGCGGCTCCGGCGCGAAGCCGGAGCACCAGGCCGTCGCCGGCCTCGCTGCGCTTCAGGCACACCAGCTCCGCCGGTCCCGTCGCGGCGACCAGGCTGCCCTCCGCCGGTGGGTTCCCCCCCCTGCCGGACGTCACCCAGGCCACCAGCGGCGGCGCCAGGTCCCGGCGCAGGATCTCCCGGTCCGGCGGCACCGCGCCGGTGCCAAAGCGCGCCCGGAACCAGTAGGGCCGCTCGTCGGGCACGCCGGGCTCCGCCTCGATGGGGACCTGCGCCCCCCCCTGGACCTCGCTCATGTCGGCGCTGCGGATGAGCTTCCAGGTCAGGGCGTTCTCGTCGGTCTCGAGCGCCGGTAGGGCAGAGCCGTTCATCTCGCCCAGGTCCACGATCGCAGTGTCCGGGGAGCTCACCGCCAGCCAGCGGCCCCGGGCGCCCACGAGGACCGCGCCGGTCCCCGTCCCGAAGTGCCCCAGGGCGGCGCCCGGCATGCTCTCCACTCCCGGCCGGTACCAGCCGTCCGGTCCGTCGATCCACAGGGTGGTCGGCGTGGCGAGGGCGGCGGGCAGGGCCACCGCGTAGTGGTGGGAGTGCTCGTCGAAGGGCACGAAGGGCAGCTCCGAGCGGCGCAGGAAGACGCCGAGGTCGAGGCGGGTCTCCCCCTCCACCAGGCGGTACTCCCGGAGCACGGCGCCGTGCTTGTCGAGGACGCGCATCCGCCGCAGGAGCGGCCCGGGTTCCTCGACCTCGAGGGTCACCGGCTGCGGGTCCCGGTGCTGCCAGAGGCCAAAGAAGACCAGCAGGTTGCGCTCGTACTCCACCCCCCCGAAGCGGTGCGGGCCCGGCTGCTGCAGCCAGTCCGTCCCGGTGGACAGGTCGAGCAGGGACACCGCGGTTCCGTCCGCCGGGTCCAGGACGAGCTGCAGGTGGCCCAAGGTCATCCCGGTCCCCGGCCGCCATCCCGGCGGCGGGGGGGGGCTGCCGCCACCCGTGACCTGCCAGCGCCGCCAGCCCCGGGCCGGGATGCGGGCACGCAGGGCCAGGACCGAGCGGTCGGCCACCAGCCAGCGGAAGACCGCGTCCGGACCGCCTGCCGGGTCGGCCAGCCGCAGGTCGGCGGGCTGGGGGGCGCCGCAGTCCACCTCGATGATGCCCTCGAAGTCCTCGCCGAGGGGATTGAAGAGCACCAGCCCGGCCTCGCCGGACGGTACCAG
>CAYMFV010000140.1:0-7368 GCA_964389745.1 uncultured Planctomycetales bacterium
CATCTGCACCGTGGCGAGGAGGGCGTCCAGACCGCCCAGGGGCGGGTTGTCCAGGGGAATGCCCACCACCGGCAGGGTGGTGTGGGCGGCGATGACCCCGGCCAGGTGGGCCGCGCCCCCGGCCGCGCAGAGGAGGACCCCGAAGCCCGCCTCCCGGGCGCCGGCGGCGAAGGCGCTGGCCTCGTCCGGGGTGCGGTGGGCGGAGAGGACCCGGACCTCGGGCTCGAGGCCGAAGTCCCGGAGGGTGCGGACGGCAGGCTCCAGACGCTCCCAGTCGCTGTCGGAGCCCATCAGGAGGGCGACGCGGCGTGCCATGGCCGCAATGTTCTAGCCGTCCCCCTGGAGGGCATGGCGCAGGAGCTCCTGAAAGTCGGCCTCGAGGCCCATCTTCTGGCAGGCCGCCTGAGCCCGGCGCCGGGCCTCCCGGGCCGGGAAGCCGAGCTCGGCCAGCACCCGGGCCAGGTCCTCCAGGGGGGCGGCAGTCGGCGCCGCCGCCGCCCCCAGCTCGGCGATCCGGTCCCGGAGCTCCAGGACCAGGCGCTCCGCGGTCTTCCGGCCGATGCCCCGGACGGCCTGGAGGCGGGCGTGGTCGCCGGTCTGCACGGCCGCGGCCAGCTCCGCCGGCGCCAGGGCGGAGAGGAGGGAGAGGGCCAGGGCCGGGCCGACGCCGGCGACCGTCAGGAGACGCCGGAAGAGGGCCCGCTCCTCGGGCTCCCGGAAGCCGTAGAGGGCGATCCCGGCGTCGCTGCTCACCAGGTGGGTGAGGAGGCGCAGCTCCTGGCCCGGGGCCAGTCCCTCGGCCGAGCGGCTGGAGAGGGCGAGGTGGAAGCCCAGGCCGCCGCACTGGAGCACGGCATGACCCGGACCGGCCTCCACGACCCGGCCCTCCAGGAACTCCAGCATGCTTCGGGCTCAGACCAGGCCGGCGCCGCTCTCCGCCCCGGCTCCGCCGGCGTCGCCCTCGTACTCCTCGCCCCGGCCGGTGCGCAGGCGCAGGTCCAGCTCTTCGAGCTTGCGCCGGAGCTCGTTCAGGGAGGTGATGCCGAAGTTCGGCATGGAGAGGAGGTCCTCCTCCGTGTAGCGGAGGATGTCGGCGACCTTCTGCAGGTTCAGGCGCTCCACCAGGGCCCGGTGGCAGCGGACCGAGAGGTTCAGGGCCGAGATCTGCAGCTCCATGGCCTCCCGCATCTCGTCGGTCACCTCGCCGAGCCAGGAGAGGTCCATGCCGTCCTCGTCGCCGCTCCGGGTCTCGAACTCGTCGGGAACGATGAAGCTGCCGTCCTCCCGGCGCAGGCCGAGACGCAGGCCCCGTGCGGCCAGGAGGCGCTTGATCTCGTTCAGGGAGGTCTCCCCGAAGTTCTTGAACTCCATGAGCTCCTGCTCGGTGTGGGAGACCAGGTCGCCCAGGGTGCGGATGTCCATGTTCTGGAGGCAGTTCCGCGCCCGCACCGACAGCTCGAACTCGGTGATGGGCGTGCGCAGGACCTTCATCAGGCGGTCCTCCCGGCGCTCCAGGTCCTCGTCGTAGTACATGTCCAGGGACTCGTGGGCGTCCCGGAAGTACAGGCGGGCCTGGGGATGGTTCGGGTCCCGCTTGAGGATGGCGCTGTAGCAGCCGCAGGCCTTCTCGTAGTCGTTCCGGTCCTCGTAGAGGACGCCCAGGTTCAGGAGCACCGCCACCGGCACCGGCCGCTGCTGGAGGAGGGCCTCGTAGTGGGCGAGCGCGGCCTCGTCGTCGCCGTGGAGGTCGGCCCGGAGGGCCAGGCGGAAGCGCGCCTCCAGGTGCTCGGGATGGGCGGCGAGGATCTCCTCGTAGGCGGCGCAGGCCTCGGCGTAGCGGCCCTCGGCCTCGAGGAGGCGGGCCGCGAAGTAGGCCCCGTCCGGCTCGGCGAGGCTGGCCTTGGGCAGGACCTTGGCCAGGGTCGCGTAGTCGTCGTCGGCGGCCAGGGCATGGAGGGCGGTGGCGGCCAGGACCGGGTCGCTGGCCTTCCAGGCGCCGTCCAGGGCGGTCCTTGCCTCCTCCAGCCGCCGGAGCTCCAGGAGGGAGCTGCCCCGGAGGAAGGTGGCCAGCTCGTCGTCCCCCTGCACGAGATCCAGGGTCTGCAGGTAGTGGCCGAGCACCCAGGAACCGGCGGCGGCGATCCGCGGGTCGCCCTTGGCCCGGGACTCCCGGACCGCAGCCGCGAACTTGTCGGCAGTGGACGGATCCGCGAGGAGGCCGCGCCGGGCCTGGACCAGGTCGGTGGGGGTCTGGGGCGGCGCCGCGAAGAAACCGGCAGGTTCCATGGTGGCAGGGGGGGTGAGGACGTCCGCGTCCGGCATGGGTACGTTCTTTGGGCCCGGTCCGGGAAAATCAGCCGGCCATCCTAGCCCGGCCCTGCCGGAGCCGTCAAACTCGCCCGGCGGACGCCGCCGCAGCCATGGATTGCTTCCGGGTCGAAGGAGGAGAGCCCCTGGAGGGACGGGTCGCCGTCTCGGGCTCGAAGAACGCTGCCCTGCCCCTCCTGGCGGCCACCCTCCTGGTGGAGGGACCGGTCCGCCTCACCCGGGTTCCCGCCCTCCGGGACGTGGCCACCCTCCTGGAGCTCCTGGAGCATCTCGGAGCCCGGGTGCGCCGCCCGGAGCCGGGGGCCGTGGAGGTGGTGGCTCCGGCCGGCGGGCCCACCGAGGCTCCGTACGAGATCGTCCGCCGGATGCGCGCCTCGGTCTGCGTCCTGGGCCCCCTCCTGGCCCGGCGGGGCCGGGCCCGGGTGAGCATCCCGGGGGGCTGCGTCATCGGCGACCGGCCCATCGACCTGCACCTGAAGGGCCTGGCGGCCCTGGGCGCCCGGCTCCAGGTGGTGCACGGCAGCGTCCAGGCCGAGGCTCCCCCTGGAGGCCTCCGGGGGGGGCGGGTCTACCTGGCCTCCCGGCGGGGCCCGACGGTCCTGGGCACCGCCAACGTGATGATGGCCGCCTGTCTGGCCCGGGGCACGACCTGCATCCAGGCGGCGGCCCAGGAGCCGGAGGTGGCCTGCCTGGCCGACTTCCTCCAGGCCTGCGGGGCCCGGATCGAGGGGGCGGGGAGCCCGGAGATCCACGTCGAGGGCGTGCCGGAGCTCCACGGCAGCGACTGGGAGGTGCCCCCGGACCGGATCGAGGCCGGCACCCTCCTCCTGGCCGGAGCCGTCACCCGTGGCCGGGTCCGGGTGGAGGCCTGCCGGCCCGGGGAGCTGGCCGCCCTCCAGGACCTCCTGGAGCGCTCCGGGGTGCCGGTGGCCACCGGGCCGGGCTGGATCGAGGTCGCCCCCTGGGAGGCCCGGCCCCGGGCCCTGGACGTGGCCACCTGGCCCTACCCGGGCTTTCCCACCGACCTCCAGGCCCAGTGGATGGCCTTCTGCACCCAGGCCGAGGGCCTGGCCCTGATCACCGACCGGGTCTATCCCGACCGCTTCATGCACGTGCCGGAGCTCAACCGCCTGGGTGCCCGGATCCGGCGGGAGGGGGACACGGCGGTGGTCCTGGGACCCGCCCGCCTCTCCGGGGCGCCGGTGGTGGCCAGCGACCTCCGGGCCAGCGCCGCCCTGGTCGTGGCCGGCCTGGCAGCAGCGGGCACGACCACCGTGCGCCGGGTCTACCACCTGGACCGGGGCTACGAGGGCCTGGACCGGAAGCTGGCGGCCCTGGGTGGCCGGGTGGAGCGGGCGGTGGACGAGAGCGGGCCGTGACCTAGAATCTCCCGCTCCCGGTGGCCGCCGCCACCGGTGGCGCGCGCCCATGTTCGAGAGCCTCACCCAGTCCCTCGGCCAGGTCCTGGACCGTTTCCGGGGCCCCGGCCGCCTCAAGGAGGAGGACATCGAGGCCGGACTCCGGGAGGTGCGCCGGGCCCTGCTCGAGGCCGACGTCCACTTCCAGGTCGCCCGGGGCTTCACCCGACGGGTTGGGGAGCGCCTCCGGGAGGAGGAGCGCCTGGCCGGGGTCACGGGCGTCCAGCAGGTCCTGCACGCCTTCCACCAGGAGCTCACCGCCCTGATGGATGGCGGGCAGCCGGCCCTGCCCCAGCACCCCCGGCACCCCATGGTCCTGCTCCTGGCCGGCCTCCAGGGCTCGGGCAAGACCACCACCGCCGCCAAGCTGGGGCTCTGGCTCCGGGAGCGGCAGAACCGGAAGGTGCTGCTGGCGGCCTGCGACCTGCAGCGCCCGGCGGCCGTGGACCAGCTCGTCACCCTCGGCCGGCAGCTCGACCTGGAGGTGCACGCCGAGCCCCCCGGCCCGGGCGTGGATCCGGTGGGGGTGGCGCGCCGGGCCCTGGAGCGGGCCCGGCGGGAGCGTTTCGACGCGGTGGTCGTGGACTCGGCGGGCCGCCTGCACGTGGACGAGACCCTGATGGAGGAGATCGCCGCGGTGGCCGGGGCCGTGCAGCCCGACGCCACCTACCTGGTGCTGGACAGCATGACCGGCCAGGACGCGGTCGAGTCGGCCCGGGCCTTCGCCGGGCGCCTGGAGCTGTACGGCATCGTCCTCACCAAGCTGGACGGGGATGCCCGGGGGGGCGCCGCTCTCTCGGTCCGGGAGGTCACGGGCCGGCCCATCTCCTTCCTCGGCGTGGGGGAGAAGCCCGGGGACCTGGAGGAGTTCGAGGCCGAGCGCCTGGCCAGCCGCATCCTCGACCTGGGGGACGTGGTCGGCCTGGTGGAGAAGGCCCGGGAGGCGGTCGACGAGGAGCAGGCCGCCCAGGACTACTTCCGGATGATGCAGGGCCGCTTCACCCTGGAGGACCTCCTGGGCCAGCTCCGCATGGTCCAGAAGATGGGCTCCATGAAGAAGGTCTTCGGGATGCTCCCCGGAGCTGCTAGGATGTCCGGACTTTTGGAGCAGGTGGACGACCGCCAGTTCCGGCGCATGGAGGCGATCCTCCTGTCCATGACCCCGGAGGAGCGGCTCCACCCCGAGCGGATCGACGGCCGCCGCCGTCGGCGCATCGCCCGGGGCAGCGGTGTGCAGGTGAGCGACGTCAATCGCCTGCTCCAGCAGTACCAACAGATGCAGAGGCAGATGCGCTCCCTGGGCAAGATGCTTCGTGGCGGTCGCTCCAAGAAGCGCCTGCTCCGGGATCTCCAGAGGACGGGCAACCTGCCCTTCCTGCCCGGGGGCTCGCCCCGGGGCGGCCGCCGGCCGCGCTGAAACCCCGCCCACCCGAAACCGCACCCGAGAATCCGAACGCCCATGGCAGTCGTCCTGCGCCTCAAGCGGACCGGCCGGCGCAACCGGCCCTGCTACCGGATCTGTGTCTTCGACGGCCGGACCCGTCGTGACGGCCGCTCCATCGAGGAGATTGGCTACTACGATCCGGTGGCTCCCGGAGAGGAGATCCGCTTTCGCCTGAACGAGGAGCGGGCCCGGCACTGGCTCGCCGTGGGCGCCCGGCCTTCCGAGACCGTGGCCGCCCTCCTCAAGCGCTGCAACATCCCCGTTCCCGAGAGCAACCGCAGCCAGCGCCGCCGCAAGGCCCGGAAGCGCTCCGGCGCCTGAGACCGCGAGCGATGGCGAAGGCGGCCGTTCCTTCGGCCGAGCTGGCGCGTGTCCTGAAGCGCCTGCACCGGCCGGTCTTCCAGGTCCCTCCCAAGGAGCAGGAGGAGAGCGCTCTGGAGCGCCTCCTGGCCCTGGTCCTGCAGATGGAGGGCTCCTACCGGGTGGCCCGAAGGGCGGTCCGGGCCCTGGGACGCTACTACGCCCACTGGAACGAGGTCCGTCTGGCCCGGCGCTACGAGATCCAGGAGGTCCTGGCCCAGGCCCGCATCTCGCACCCGGCGGAGCGGGCCGCCCTGGCCCAGGAGTTCCTGCGCCGGGTCTTCGGTCTCCAGAACCACCTGGAGCTGGACTGGCTGTACGACGCCACCAGCGAGCGCCGGGGACGGCTCCTGAGCAGCCTCGGGGACCCGGCGCCCCACGCCGGGCCGGTCCTGGACCTGGACGCCGCCCTGATGGACCCGGACCTGGAGGTGCCGCCGGTGAGTACCGGCAGCAAGCGTCTCCTGGCCCGCCTGGGCATCGCCCCGCCGAATCCCAAGGACGTCCGGGTCCGGGAGATCCTCGCTCCGGCCCTGGAGGGGACCGGCCTCTACCCGGGCTACGTCTCCCTCCAGCTCCACGCCCGGGTGGTGTGCGAGTCCAAGCATCCCCGCTGCCGGCACTGTCCGATCCTGGACGTCTGCGCCTTCGGCAGGCGCAGCCTGAGCCCCGCCTCCTTCCAGGCTGCGCTCCAGGAGATGGGGCTGGGTCGGCAGGGGGGGGGGAAGTCCCGGAAGTCCGGGGGCGGGTCCGCCCGGAAGAAGACGGTGAAGAAGGCGACCGGCAAGAACACCTCCGGCGGCAGGAGCAGTGCCCGGAAGGGCGGCGCCACGGGTGGCCGTGGGCGGAGCGGCTGAGGCCCGGCCGGCCGGGCTCCTGGTCCTGGCCAGCACCTCGCCCCGGCGCCGGCGGCTCCTGGCTTCCCTGGGGGTGGCTTTCGAGACGGTGGATCCCGGCCCGGATCCGCCGCTGCCGGCCGCCCCGCCCCGGGAGATGGTCCTGGTCCTGGCCCGGGCCAAGGCCGAGGCCGGAGCCCGGCAGCGTCCCGGCTGCCCGGTCCTGGCCGCCGACACCCTCGTGGCCTGCGCCGGGCGCATCCTGCCGAAGCCCGCGGACCGGGAGGAGGCCGAGGGCATGCTCCGCCTCCTGGCCGGCCGGGAGCACGAGGTCTGGACCGGTGTCTGCCTCCGTCTCCCCGGGGGGCGGGTGCTGGCGGCGGCGGACCGGGCGGTGGTGCGCTTCCGGGAGCCGCCGCCCGGGGATCTCCAGGCCTGGCTGGCGTCCGGCCGCTGGCGGGACAAGGCCGGCGCCTACGCCATCCAGGAGGAGCCCGGCGCCTGGGCCGAGGTGGTTGCCGGGGACCGGGAGACGGTGGTGGGGCTGTGCACGGCGACGGTGCGCCGCCTCCTGGTGGCCAGCCCTTGCCTCGGACCGCCGCCGGGGTAGACTGTCCGGTCCCGAAACCCGCCCCGGGCCGCCGCGACCATGAAGAAAGGCATCCACCCCGAGTACGTCGACTGCCGCGTGAAGTGCGGCTGCGGCAACGAGTTCCAGACCCGGGCCACGGTTCCCGAGATCAACGTCGAGATCTGCTCCGCCTGCCATCCCTTCTTCACGGGCAAGCAGAAGTTCGTCGACGCCGCGGGCCGGGTGGACCGCTTCCGCCGCCGCTACGGCCAGGGCTCCTGAGCCGCGGCCGGCTGCCACCGCCCGCCATGAGCCTCGCGGAGGTCCTGCGCGCCCGGGTCGAGGAGGCGGAACGGCGCCGCCGGGAGCTCGAGGCCAGGCTCGCGGACCCGGAGCAGGCCAGCAGGGGCG
>CAYMFV010000141.1:0-7360 GCA_964389745.1 uncultured Planctomycetales bacterium
CGGACCCGCCCTCCTCCTGGCCGCCCTCGCCCCCCGCCTCGGCCGGCGCCTTGCCCCCCCCCTCCGGGTGACGGCCGCGAGCACCCTCCTGGGCATCCTCTTCCTCCTGGCCACGCCATTCCTGCCGGCCGGCCCGGCCCTCGAGACCGCCCCCCCCTGGCGATCCCAGGCCACCGCCGACATGCCCCCGGAGGGCAGTCCGGACGTCCTGCTCATCTCGGTGGACACGCTCCGGGCCGACGCCGTGCTCGGCGCCGGGGCCGCACCGGTCCCCCACCTCGATGCCCTCCGGGAAGAGGGGCTCTGGGCCCCGTGGGCCCTCTCCTCGAGCAACCAGACCCTGCCCGGTCACCTGGGCATGCTCTCGGGACTGGACGCTCCAGCCCACGGCGTCCGCAGCAACACCGACGTGCCCCGGGGGGACATCCGCCTCCTGGCCGAGCGCTTCCACGCGGCCGGCTGGAACACGGCGGGCATCGTCAGCAACGGGCTGATCTCCTCCTGGCTCGGTTTCGACCGGGGCTTCGACGTCTTCGACGACAGCCTGGTGGCCTGGTCCATGCTGGCCCGGACCCTGGAGGCGGCCGTCGTCGAGCACACCTGGCTCGGCGTCCTGCCCCCCCACCTCGCCAACCGGGTCGTCGCCCTGTCCCGCTTCCCGACCCTCCGCCGGCGCAAGGCACTGGCCCGGGAGCGCGTCCTGGGCGAGCGGGTGCTGGCCCGGACCCTGGACCGGGTGGACGAGCTGGCCGCGGAGGACCGGCCCTGGTTCCTCTTCGTCCACTTCATGGACGTCCACTCCCCCTACCTGGCCGGGCCCGGCTTCCGGGGCCGCCTCACCGGCGACCTGCCCCGGCCACCGGCGCCCTGGCTGCCCCAGGACGAGGCGCTGCCCTGGGTGGACCAGAAATGGCTGCGGCGCATCGAGGAGGGCCTCGAGGCTGGCGACCCGGAGGCCGCCGCGGCGGCCGCCTGGCTGCGCCGCTTCTACCTGGAGTCGGTCTCCTGGGTGGACGACTGCATCGGCCGCATCGTCGCCCGGGCCCGGGCCAGGGGCCGGCCCCTGGTGGTCCTGGTCACCGGCGACCACGGCGAGCACTTCGGCGAGCACCGGCTCATGGAGCACGCCAACTCCCTCTTCGAGGAGAACCTGCGGGTGCCCTTCATCCTCTGGGGCGCCGGCGTCCCCGCCGCCGGCCCGCTGCCCGTGCCCCCCCACCTCCGGGACATCGCCCCGACGCTCCTGGACCTGGCCGGCATCCCGACCCCGGACCTGACCGGCCGCCGCCTGCTCCGGAAAGCCACCCCGCGCCCCCACGTCGCCACCGACGACCGGCGCATCGCGGTGTACGCCGGCCCCTGGAAGTGGATCGGCGAGTGGCAGCCCGACGGCGCCCCCCCCCGGCCGCTCGGGCTCTACCGCCTGGACCGGGACCCGGCCGAGGCGGACAACCTCCTCGGCCGGGAACAGCCCCCCCCCGAGATCCTCAAGGCCCTGGCCGACGCCCGGCAGCGGGACACCTGGCAGGCGCCCGCCGCCGGGCCGTCGGCCGCCCAGCAGGCCGCCCTCCAGGCCCTGGGCTACGTGGACGGGGACGGCGACGACGAGGCCCGGTAGGAGTCTGCACCCCAGGTCGCCAGGGGCTCCAGACTTGGGCTTTCCCGGCCAGCTCAAGCCCGGCCGCGGCACGGGCAAGGCCCTTGAGCCCGGTCAAGGCCCCTGGCGCCTGCCTGGGGAGTGGGCAGACGGTCGCCCACCGCCCTCAGGCTCAGGGCATCGAACGGCTTGGGCCTCAGCTGCGTGCGAGGCCGCCGTAAGCCCGCTTGGCGCCGGCCTTCGCCATCGCATGGCCCGTGACAAGAGCGCACGTTGTTGAAGGCGCTTGTTGGGAGCGTGTTAGCCGAACTCACCATGCTGCGTTGCCGCTTCGCTGTGCAACGTGGGCACCAACGACCGAATCGAGGCAATCTGCAAGGCGCTCGACGACACCTCTCCACGAGACGGCGATGGGTTTCCGCACGGACATGAGACACCCGTGTGCTATCCGATTTCGAGTGCGGACAATCTCGTCAAGTGTGTCGCGAACTCTCTGGTTTGCGAGCTTCTGCCAGCAAACCTGCTGACTATTCATGATCCAGGGGATGCCGATGTTGAAGAAGAGCCGGTTGACCTTGAAGGCGGTCCCGTTGTTCAAGCGGCCGCTCGTGTCCATTCTCAATGTGTCGCGGTCGGCTTGAGATACCGCGGCAAAGATGAGATCGCCGGCAGCATCATAGACCTCCTAGACGTAGGCCTCAAACTCTGCTGCGAGAAGAACGACGCTACTTCGGATCACAGCCGCGCCTTGCCGCCGCGCAGTCCGCCCCGCCCGCGTCGGACAGATGGCATTGCGGGCACGGATGAGCTCGTCGACGTCGCCAAAGCGATTGGAGAGTTCCTGTCCTGCCGGCAAAGGCATTGCCGATGATTGGTGGTCGCTTCGCTACGCGGCCCAACGGCTTCGGCATCACCTGCGGCGCGAAGCGCCGGCAGGTGCATGCCGTTGTTAGGCCGACTCCCCCGACTACCGAGTGCATCTACAGCTGCCAGAGGCCGTGGTGGATACCGCCCTGGATGTAGATGGCGAAAGTGCCATGACCAGGAATCTCCAATGGCGGATGGGCAACCTCGCCCCCTGCCTCCACTGCCGCTGCCAAGGAGGCCTCGATGTCGTCCACCAGCCAGTAGGGGCGCACTATCGGTTCCTCAGAATCGTGCATGGGCGCCCGTACGCCCACCAGCCCACCTCCCGGCAGCTTGGCCGTCCGTGCGTTGCCAAGCGCCGCGTCGGGCTTGCTGAATTGAACGCGATTCGCTGCGGAGTACGCGGCGCATACCGCATCCACATCCTTGGTCACGACTTCGAGGTAATGGATTTTCACGGATCCTCGCCTCCAGGTATCGATGCGTTTCGATCGGCCTAGCTACTATTGGGCCGGTCTAGCGAACTTGCACAAGTGGATGCTGGACAGAACTAGCGAACCACTTCGCCAGCCAATCACATTCGTGCAGAGGTTCTCAAGCGTCATTTCGCCGGGCTTGATCGAGTGTTGCGCGAGCGGTTGAAGGCGATCGGAGACCCTGACCGCTGCAGGTTGGAGGCTTTCTAGCACGGTTCGCCAGAGCTCGTCAAGCGGTTCTCTGGGCCTCCCGGCTACAACCCTGGCGCTCGCCCGGTCGCTGCGACGCCGGGTCAGTCGTCCGGGGGCTGCGGGTGCTTCTCCCGGCGCCGGTAGCGGCGGTCCGGGAGGCGCCGGCGGTGGTGGCGCAGGCGCAGCTCGCGCAGGCGGACCTGCCACGCCTCCTCCTGCCGGCGGAGCAAGGCGTAGTAGCCTTCCCGGGCCTCCTCCTTGTCCCGGACCCGGAGGAAGATGGCCAGGAGGTTCCGGCGCAGCTCGCGGTCGAAGAGCCAGTCCGAAAGGACGTAGCGGTAGATGAGCTTCGCCCTGGGCAGGTGGAGGAGCTCCCGGAAGCACCGCCAGTGCTCCTCGAACTCATCCTCCGCCTGCCGCTCGGGATCCTCCCCCCGGCGGACCCAGCAGCGGGCCGCCTCCGCGTCGTCCAGGGCTGCCGGCAGGCGGCAGCGGTTGCGCCAGGGTTCCCCCCAGGTGTCCGCGAGGCCGAGGACCCGCACCGGGAAGGTGCTCGACGCCAGGCCGCGCTCGGCGGCTCCCACCGGCCCCGTGGGCCGCACCCGGTAGATCCAGGCGCCGTGGACCTCCCAGTCCGGGGGCAGGCGCTCACCGTGCCCGGCGTAGCCGGCGTTCGAGCCCGTCCACAGCCCGCCCTCCACGATGCGCCGGGCGACCACCCGGGCAGCCCGGAGGCTGGTGCAGAACCACACCTGGGGCGGCTCCTCGTAATAGCCCCCCTCGAGGATCCAGCGGGACCACCGGGGCCGGAGGTGGGTGCCCGGGCGCAGCCGGTAGGGCGTGGCGTGGAAGAAGGGGGTGGCGCGGCGCCGCCGGTCGGCCCGGCGCATCTCCTCCAGGCGGCGGCGCAGGTACTCCTCCCCCATGGCCCACTTCCGGAAGCGGGCGGGACGGGCCGTTCCGACAGGAATCCGGCCGGCGCCGTCAGTCGTACCCGTAGAAGCCCTCGCCCGTCTTCCGCCCCAGCTTGCCGGCCTCCACCATCTTGCGCAGCAGCGGGCAGGCGCGGAAC
The DNA here is from genome assembly GCA_964389745.1 of uncultured Planctomycetales bacterium. GTDB lineage: Bacteria > Planctomycetota > UBA1135 > UBA1135 > UBA1135 > CAYMFV01. Next base: position 4,205 of record CAYMFV010000141.1, read on the forward strand.
TTCGGGTCGCCGAAGCCCTCGAGGAGGATGTCGAGAATCTCCACCACCACGTCGATGCCCACGAAGTCGGCCAGGGTCAGGGGCCCCATCGGATGGTTCATGCCGAGCTTCATGATGGTGTCGATGTCCTCCCGGGTGGCGATGCCCTCGTAGAGGCAGAAGGCCGCCTCGTTGATCATCGGCATCAGCACCCGGTTGCTGACGAAGCCCGGATAGTCCCGGGCCACGCCCACCACCTTGCCCAGGCCCTCGGCGATGGCGACGGTGCGCTCCAGGGTCTGGTCGCTGGTCCGGTTGCCCCGGATGATCTCCACCAGCTTCATGATCGGCACCGGGTTCATGAAGTGCATGCCGATCACCGCCTCCGGGCGACCAGTCACCGAGGCCAGCCGGGTGATGGGGATGCTCGAGGTGTTGGAGGCCAGGATCGCCCCGGCCGGGGCCGTGGCGTCCAGGCGCCGGAAGATGTCCTTCTTCACGTCCTCCCGCTCGAAGACCGCCTCCACGGCGATGTCCACCCCGGCGGCCGCGGCTTCCAGGTCGGTGCCACCGTGGATGCGCTGGAAGACGGCGTCGCTCTCCTCCTGGGAGAGGCGCTCCTTCTTCACGAAACGGTCCAGGGACTTGCGGACGGCGGCCAGGCCCCGCTGCAGGGCCTCGTCGGTGACGTCCACCAGGCGCACCTCGTGGCCGTGCATGGCGAAGGTCTGGGCGATGCCGTTGCCCATGGTGCCGGCGCCGACGACGGCGACGGTGAGCTTCTCGGGAGGGGATGCGGTCATGTCTTCCGGGCCGGTACGTAGCAGGAGAGGTCAGCAGGTCTCCACCGCCAGGGCCACGGCGTTGCCGCCGCCCAGGCAGAGGGTGGCGAGGCCCTTGCGCAGGCCTCGTTGCTGGAGGGCGTAGAGCAGGGTCACCAGGATCCGGGCGCCGCTGGCGCCGATGGGGTGCCCCAGGGCCACCGCCCCGCCGTTGACGTTGACCCGGCCGGGATCCAGGTCCAGGGTCTTGAGGAGGGCGCAGGTGCCGGCGGCGAAGGCTTCGTTGATCTCCACCAGGTCGTAGTCGTGGCGGCTGACGCCAGTCCGCTGCTCCAGGTTCTCCACCGCCACCTTGGGCGCCATCATCACCCACTCCGGCGCCATGCCGCCGGCCGCGTAGCCGGTGATCCGGGCCAGGGGCTCGACGCCCAGCTCCTGGAGACGGTCCTCGGAGACCACCACCAGGGCGGCAGCGCCGTCGCTGATCTGGGAGGCGTTGCCGGCGGTCACCGTGCCGTCCTTCTGGAAGGCGGGCCGGAGCTTGCCCAGGCTCTCCAGGGTGGTCTCGGCCCGGACCCCCTCGTCCCGGCGGAACTCCACCGGCTCGCCCTTGCGCCGGGGCACCAGCACCGGGAAGGTCTCGGCGTCGAAGCGGCCCTCCTCCCACGCCGCCGCGGCCCGCTTGTGGGACTCCATGGCGTAGGCGTCCTGGTCCTGGCGGCTGATGCCGTGCTCCCGGGCCACCAGCTCGCCGGTGAGACCCATGTGCTGGTCGCTATAGACGTCCCACAGCCCGTCCCAGATCATGGCATCCACGAGCTGGGCGTGGCCCAGGCGGGCGCCGGTCCGGGCGGAGGGCACCAGGTAGGGCGCCCGGCTCATGGACTCCATGCCTCCGGTCACCACCACGCCGTTGTCCCCGGCCCGGATGGACTGGGCGGCGAGCATCACCGTCTTCAGGCCGGAGCCGCAGACCTTGTTGACGGTGAAGGGCGGCACCTCGTCGGGGATGCCCGCACCCCGGGCGGCCTGCCGGGCCGGCGCCTGGCCGACGCCGGCCTGGAGCACGTTGCCGAGAATGACCTCGTCCACGGCGCCGGGCTCGATCCCGGCCCGGGTGAGGGCCTCCCGCACCGCCAGGGCGCCGAGTTCGGGGGCCCGGAAGCCGGCGAGGCTTCCCTGGAACTTGCCGACGGGAGTGCGACAGGCGGAGACGATGTAGGCTTCGGGCATCGGGGTACCGGGTCCGGAAGGGGGCGATTCTAGGCTCGCGCCGGGGCGGGCCGCCGCCCCCGCCTCCCTAAGCCCCGCCGCCCCCGTGGACCAGCCCGCCGCCCTCCTGGAGATGGCCCGCTTCCAGGCCCGCCTGGCCCGGCGCAGGGCCCGGGCCAGCCTGATCCTGCTCCTCTCCTGGTGGCTCTTCGCCGGCCTGGGCGCACTCTGGGGGGACCTGGGCTCGCCAGTCCTCCTGGGCATGGGGGCCGTCAGCCACGCCGCCCTCCACGGCGAGCCCTGGCGTCTCCTGGCCGCCGCCTTCCTGCACCTGGGCCTGCTGCACCTGGTGGGCAACAGCCTGGCCCTCCGGGCCCTGGGACCCTTCCTCGAGCGCTTCCTGGGGACCGCCCGCTTCCTGATCGTCTACGCCGCCTCGGGCCTGGTGGCGGGCCTGGCCAGCGCCATGCTCTGCCTCCAGGAGCCGGCCCGCCTGTCGGTCGGCGCCTCCGGGGCCATCCTGGGCATCTTCGGCGCCATCCTCGCCCTGCTCCTCTGGCCCGCGGGGTTGCTGCCCGGACCCCTCCTCGCTCACGCCCGGCGGCGCATGGCCATCAACACGGCCCTGGTGGCCGCCATCTCCCTCCTGCCCGGCGTCGACCTGGCCGCCCACGCCGGCGGCTTCCTGACCGGCTTCCTCCTCGGCCTCGCCCCCCCCCCGCGGCGGGGCCTCCCCCGGGTGGACCGGCCCCTGGCGGCGACGCCCGGGGATCCGGTCTGGCTGCGCCCGGCCGCCGGCGTCGCCCTCCTGCTCCTGGTCGCCGCCCCCCTCCTGGCCCTGGCCCACGGTCGCCCCTGGACGCCGCCCGCCGCCCCGGCCCTGGTCCCCCGGCCCCTGCCGGGCGGTCCGGCCCTGGCCCTGCCCCCGGACCTGGAGCCCCGCCTCGAGGGGGGGGGCGCCCCGGGCGAGCGGACGTGGCTGGGCACGAGCAGCGACGGCCTCCTCCTCCTGGCCGTGCACCGCTACGCCAGCGGCCCGGCCGACGCCAGGAGCGCCCTGCCCGTCCTCCGGGCCCGGGCCGAGGCCCGGGGCGAGACGGCCGAGCTCCTGGATATCGCCGGCCGGCCGGGCCTCCACATCCTCGGCCCGGCGAACCGGGGCCGGGTCCAGGAGGAGTGGATC
>CAYMFV010000142.1:0-7346 GCA_964389745.1 uncultured Planctomycetales bacterium
ACCTGGACGCCGCCGGGGGGGGGCAGCAGCCCTTCCCGCCGACGCTGGCCCTGGTCGGAGCCCGCCTCCACCGCCTCCACGCCTTCTTCCTGGTGAAGGAGTCCGAGGCCGGCACCGACCAGAAGAGCGGCGACTTCTCCGCTCTCTGGGCCCCCCGGAACACCGAGGAGGTGCGCCGGAGGGCCCGCACCGTATCCCGCCTGGACCGGGCCCGGACCCTCCTCGCCATCCACCAGGCGAGCTTCGGGGAGGACGCTCGCTGGCAGCGGGAGGGTGTCCTCCTGGACTGTCTGGCGGGCTTCGTGCAGCGGAACCCGCTCCGGCGCCAGCGCCACCTGGAGGCGGCCTTCCAGGCCATCACCGCCCTGATCGCCAGCTTCCCGGCGGACGTGGAGGCGATCCGCCACGGGCGTCTGCTGATGCGCGCCCTGAGTCGCTCCGGCGCCTCCTCGGACAACAGGCTCCAGGGCTCGGCCCGGGCTCTGGAGGAACGCTACGCCTTCATGATGGAGGCCGCCCAGGCGGCGGTGGACCTGGCCCGGCAGGAGGTGGAGCGGGCCGGCAGCCGGATCACGGCACCCTCCCCCACGACGCCGGGCCCCCTGGGGCGAGCCTCGGAGGCCGTGGGGGACTTCGTCAAGGGGCTCTTCGGCAACTGACCTGGCCCGGGGAAAAGGAAGCGGGGGGCCAGCCCCCTGGCCCCCCTCGGGTCCCCCCGTCCCCGGATGCACCGAGGCCGGGCTTGTCCTGTCCCCTCAGAGCACGGCCACCCGTCCCTCCTGCCTCGCACCGGTCAGATCCGGGCCGGGCAGCAGGAGCACCCCACCCAGGAGGATGGCCTCACGGGAGAGGGGCGGCAGGAGCCGAGGCCACAACACGGCCGCTGTCGGCCGCGGGGCGTTCTCCGGCCAGGCCGGAGAGAGGACGCGGCCGCGGTGACCAGCGGGTTCGACATCTTGCATCCCGCTGGGTCGTGAGAAGGAGTAGTAGGAAGCTGGCCACCGCGGCCCGGCCTCCGCCCCGTCATCCGCGCCGGCGGCGCCGCTCGGGAGGAGCAGGCCGGCCAGGAGGAGCAAGACGGGCGGAAGCATGACGTCCTCTCCCATGAAAACGCCGTGCCAGACTCCGGGCAGGGCGGCCAGGAACGACGCAAGTCCTTTTATTCACCGGACTTGCGCATGTTCAGCGGGCTCGGGCCCAGGCCCGTGCCAGGCCGCAGGGTGTGTAACTCCTACACACCCGGGCCGGGCTCCGGCTGCCCTTCCAGCCGGCGCAGGCGGTTGTAGAGGGTCCGGCGGGAGATGCCCAGGCGCCGGGCGGCCTCGGCCTTGTTGCCCCCCACCTCCCGGAGCACCCGGCGGAGGTGCTGCTCCTCCAGCTCCCGGAGGGTGGGCGCCGCCGCCGCGCCATCCAGGTCCGCCAGGGCCGCCTCACGGCCCAGGGCCACCCAGCGCTCCGCCACGTTCGCCAGCTCCCGGACGTTCCCTGGCCAGCTCCAGCCCTCCAGCCGCCGCCAGGCCTCTGCCGGCACCTCCGGCGGCGCGGTCCCCAGCCGGGCCGCAGCCAGCTCCAGGAAGTGCCGGAAGAGCAGCCGCAGGTCGCCGGACCGCTCCCGGAGGGGGGGAAGGACCACCTCCACGACCCGCACCCGGTAGAAGAGATCCTCCCGGAAGCGACCCTCCCGGACCGCCAGGGCCAGGTCCTCCCGGGCGGCGGCAATGAGCCGGGCCCGGCAACGTCGCTCCTTCCCCCCCCCCACTGGCCGGTAGCTGCCGTCCTCCAGGAGGCGGAGGAGCCGTGCCTGGAGCTCCACGGGCAGGCTCTCCAGACCGTCCAGGAAGAGGGTGCCGGCACCGGCCTGCTCCACCAGGCCAGGCCGGTCGGCGTCGGCCCCGGTGTAGGCACCCCGGAGAACCCCGAAGAGCTCCGCCTCCAGGAGGGCGGGCTGGAGGCCGTGGAGGGCCACGGGCACGAAGGGCTCGGCATGGCGCCCCGAGGCCCGGTGCAGGGCCCGGGCGGCCAGATCCTTGCCCGTGCCCGAGGCACCCCGGAGGAGCACCGGGTAGTCCCCAGCGGCGGCCCGGGCGAGCTGCGCCAGGGCCCGGCGCAGAGCCGGGCTGCGCCCGAGAATCTCCGGAAAGGGATCCTCCCGGTCCGACCCCGTCCCTGCCGTCAGGGTCTCGAGCCGGGCCACCTCGGCCGTCCGGTCCCGGAGCAGCCGGGCCAGCTCGGCGTTGGCCCGCCGCAAGGCACGGCTGGTCTCCTCCAGGCGTCGTTCCAGCTCGCTGTGGCGCAGCAGCATGGCCACCGGGCCGGCGAAGGCCGAGAGCATGCGCAGGGCCTGCTCGCCGAAGACGCCGGCGGCGAAGCGATTGTCCAGGTAGAAGACGCCCCGGCTGTCGGCGGCCATCCGGAAGGGCACGCACAGCACCGCCCGCAGGCGCATCTCCGCCACCGAGGCGGCAGCGGCGAGCTGGACGTCCTCCTGGGCCTCGTCCACGCACAGGGGCCGATCCTCGGCCAGGGCCCGCTCGACCACGGTCCGGGAGATCCGGGCCAGGGGCTCCTCCAGGTCCTCCCCCCCCCTGCGGCGGGCCGCGGCCGCCTCCAGGCCGCCGTCGGCCCGGCGCACCAGGATCCAGCCCCGCTCGGCCTCGGTCAGGTCGATGGCGGCGTCCACCGCCGCCGCCAGGACCTCCTCGGGCTCCTCCACGGCCGCCACCCGTTCCACCAGGCCGAGGACCCTGGCGAGAGCCGGCGCCGGGAGGGGTTCCGGCGAAGGGCGCCGCTGGCGACCGCGGAAGAGGGCCACGGGCACCAGCCTAGCGGGCGCTCCCGCTCCGGGAGCAGCCTACTCCGGCACCTCCTCCAGGCGTTCCTTGAGGCGCTCGAGGAGACGGGAGAGCATCTTGCTCACCCGGGACTGGGAGAGGGAAAGCTCGTCGCCGATCTCCTTCAGGGTCCGGTCCTCGAAGAAGCGCTTGAAGAGGATCTCCCGGTCCTCGGGCTCGAGCATGGTGGCGATGCGCTCCAGGAGCTCCCGGCGCTCGGCGTCCTCCAGGGCGCCCTCCTCCCGGGGATCCTCCACGAAGTCCAGGCCGTTCTCGCCCTGGCCCTGGTCGCCGCCCGGCCGGTTGCCGGCCAGCATGGGCGATTCCCGGGCGCCGCCGAAAACGGCCAGGAACTCGGTGAGGGTCATGTGCAGCTCGGCGGCGATCTCCGCCTCGTCGGGATCGTGGCCGAGGCGGTGGCGCAGTTCCTCCACCAGCTCGTTCTTGCGGTTCAAGCGGCTGCGCAGCAGCCGCGGCAGCCAGTCCTGGCGCCGCAGCTCGTCCAGGATGGCACCTCGCACCCGGTGCTCGCAGAAGGCCTCGAAGGGCACGCCCCGGGTCGGGTCGTAGGTCTGGATCGCCTGGATGAGCCCGATGTCTCCCGCCCCCATCAGGTCGCCTACCTCCACCGTGCGGGGCAGGCGCGCCTGGACCCGGCGCACCACCGAGGCGGCGTAGGGCCGGTAGTAGGCGATGAGGGCATTGCGGGCCTCGATCCGGTCGCCATGGCGGTACTCGCCCCACAGGCGCTCCAGCGTCTTGTTCGGAAACCGGGCTCGCTTCGTCCGCTTGACCATGACCTGTCCTATCCGGCCGACCCGCGAGGCGGGTGGGGCGCAGGCACCCGCATGTCGTGGCGCGCAGGCGTGGTGCCCCCTACAAGTTGTACCCATAGGGTAGTGCCCGGGTGCCGCCCGCTGTCAAGGGGAAAAGTCACACAAGATCTTGAGGTCCACCTTCCAGGAGCCCCGAGAGGATGCGTTCTTCAGCCCGACGCATCTCCCGGCGAGCCGCCGCGCAGCGGTCCGCGAAGCCGAGCAGGTGCAGGGCGCCGTGGACCACGTAGAGGAGCGCCTCGACGGTGGCCTCCCGGCGGCGCCGGCGGGCCTCCCGGACGGCCAGGTCCCGGTTGACCAGGATCTCCCCGTGGAGGTCCTCGTCCCCGTAGGGGAAGGCCATGACGTCCGTCTCCGCCGGGTCGCCCAGGAAATCGGCGTGGACCTCCGTGTGCTCCGCCGCGTCCAGGAAGACCACCTCCACGGGGCCGCAGGGCGGCCCGCCATAGGTGCGCCAGACCGCCTCGACGGCCCGGCGGACGAGGGCCGCCCGCAGGCCAGGCATGCGACCCCGCACCCGTACCAGGACCACGCTCCTCAGGAGTCCTCCTCGCCGTAGGCCCGGACGATGCGCTGCACGAGACGGCTGCGCTGGATGTCCTTGCGGCTGAACTCGATCATGGCCACACCCTCCACGTCCCGCAGACGGGCCAGGGCGTCCTCCAGACCGCTCTGGCCCACGGGCAGGTCGGTCTGGGTGCGGTCGCCGGTGACCACCGCCCGGGAGCCATCGCCCAGGCGCGTGAGGAACATCTTGAGCTGGGCCACCGTCGCGTTCTGGGCCTCGTCCAGGATGATGAAGGCGTGGTTCAGCGTGCGACCGCGCATGAAGGCCAGGGGCGCGATCTCCACCAGCTCCAGGTCCTTCAGACGCCGGGTCCCGGCGGGGCCGAGGATGTCGTGCAGGGCGTCGTAGAGGGGCCGCAGGTAGGGATCCACCTTGGCCTCGTAGTCGCCGGGCAGGAAGCCCAGGCGTTCCCCGGCCTCCACCGCCGGCCGGGTCAGGACCAGGCGCTGCACCTGGCCTTCCCGGAGGTGGCGCACGGCGGCGGCCACCGCCAGGAAGGTCTTGCCGGTGCCCGCCGGGCCGGTGGCGATCACCAGGTCGTCCCGGGCCATGGCCGCCAGGTACTCTTCCTGGGCCGGCGTCCGGGGCCGGGGCAGCTCCACCTCCCGGACGGGCCGGGGGCCGGCCAGCATCCCCCCCCCCGCAGGCACCGGACCGGGGCCGGTCAGCCGCTCCAGCAAGGCCTCGCTGCTGAACTCGGCGCCGCTGCGCAGCTCCTCGAGGAGGGCCTCCACCCGGGGCGCCAGGAGGGTGACGGGTTCGGGCGGTCCCTGCAGCCGGAGCATGCCCTCCCGGGCCGAGAGACGCACGCCGAAGACCCGCTCCAGCTCCCGGAGGTGACGGTCGTAGGGTCCGAACAGGGCCCGCTGCTCGTCCAGGGACAGGAGCGGGATGCGTCTCTCCATGACTCCGCTGCGGGACTCTCCGGTCCGCCATCCTCCGCGACGGCGCCGCGCGGCTCCAGCCATCAGCTCCCGGGGGCCAGGGCCAGGTACAAGCGAAGGAGGGGGGCGGCCATCAGGAAGGAGTCCACCATATCGAAAAGACCACCCATGACCGGAATCAGGCGGGCGGAGTCCTTCACGCCGCAACCGCGCTTGAGCAGACTCTCGCCCAGGTCGCCGAACTGGGACCCGACGTTTACGACCACGGCGGCGACGAGCCAGTGCCAGGTGGCCGGGGCGACCGGGAAGGCCAGGTGGGCCACCAGCCCGGCCGCCAGGACGGAGCCGAAGAGGGAGGCCACGGATCCTTCCCAGGTCTTGTTCGGACTCACTGCCGGGATCAGGCGATGCCGACCCAGCCAGCGACCGGCGAAGAACGCGGCACTGTCCCCGCTCTTGGCCACCGCCACCAGGAACAGGACCCAGGCCCAGCCGTCGCCGAGATAACGGATCTCGATGACGTAGCCCAGGAGGAAGGGCACCACCAGGAGCCCGACCAGGGTCGTCCCGATGCGCTGGGGCGCTCCCTCCGGCCGCCGGCCCAGGACGCCGGCCACCAGGAGGAGGACCACCGCGGCAGCCAGGTGGGCACCGCCGTCGAAGGTGCTCTGGGGAGCCGGCCGCATGGTTCCATGGCGCAGGGTCCACTCCACCGCCGGTGCCAGGCGGGTGGCCAGGTAGTAGCCTCCCGCCAGGAGCCCCAGCCCCATGGCCGGCTGCATCCCGGCGCTGCGCAGCATCAGGTAGAACTCGGCCTGGGCGCCCAGGGCGAAGGCGGCGAGGACCAGGCCGCTGACCAGGCAGGGGGCGACAGCCAGGTCGGCCCAGAACACCAGGACCACCACCGCGACCAGGAGCGAGCCGTAGCGCAGCCGGGTGCCGACGACGCCCATGCTCACCGGGCCGGGGGCACGGCCGGGTCCTCCTCCACCACCCGGCCGAAGCGGCGCACCCGGCCGTGGTAGTCCCGGAGGGCCTCCAGGAAGTGCTCCCGGCGGAAGTCGGGCCAGAGGACCCGGGTGAACCAGAACTCGGCGTAGGAGCCCTGCCAGAGGAGGAAGTTGCTCAGGCGCTGCTCGCCGGCGGTGCGGATGACCAGGTCCGGATCGGGCATGTCCGGGTCGTACAGGCGGGCGGCCAGGGCCGCCTCGTCCACCGCCGCCAGGTCCAAGCGGCCGGTGGCCACGTCCTCGGCCAGGCGCCTGGCGGCGTCCACGATCTCCTGCCGGCCGCCGTAGGAGAGGGCCAGGCGCAGGGTCAACCGCTGGCAGTGCCGGGTGGCCTCCTCCGTCTCCCGGAGCCGACGCCGGGCCGTCTCGGGCAGGTCCTGGACCCGGCCCAGGGTGCGCAGGCGGACGTCGTTCTCCAGGAGGGTGGGAAGCTCCTGCTCCAGGTAACGACAGAGGAGGTCCATGAGGCCCTCCACCTCCTCCCGGGGACGCTGCCAGTTCTCCACCGAGAAGGAGTAGAGCGTGAGGTGGCGGATCCCCCAGGCGGCGGCGGCGGTGGTGGTGTCCCGGACCGCCTCGGCGCCGGCCTCGTGGCCCCGGAGACGGTGCCAGCCGGAGCGCCGGGCCCAACGGCCGTTGCCGTCCATGATGATGGCCACGTGCCGGGGCACCGGGAAGTCGGGCTTCAGCTCGCCGGCCACAGGTCCTCCCTCGCCGCCGCTCCGGGCAGGATCTGCTCCCGTCCCGGGCCCACGGAGATGCGCTCCACGGGCACGCCCAGGCGCTCCTCCAGGAAGCGCAGATAGCGCCGGGCCGCCGCCGGCAGGTCCTCGGGGCGGCGCACGCCCTGGATGTCCTCCTGCCAGCCCGGGAGCTCCTCGTAGACCGGCTCCACCCCGTCCAGGACGCCCAGCCCGGCCGGGAACTCCTCGACTCGACGGCGCCGGGTGCCGGCCACCGCCGGCAGCTCGTAGGCCACCGCCACCCGCAGGGGATCGAAGCCGGTGAGCACGTCCAGGTTGGTGAGGATCAGCCCCTGGACGCCGTTGCACTCCACCGCGTAGCGGCCGGCGACGGCGTCGAACCAGCCGCAGCGCCGGGGGCGGCCGGTGGTGGCCCCGTACTCGTGGCCGGCCTCCCGGAGCCGCTCGCCCTCCGCGCCGTGCAGCTCGGTGGGCATGGGGCCCTCTCCCACCCGGGTGGCGTAGGCCTTGGCC
>CAYMFV010000143.1:0-7285 GCA_964389745.1 uncultured Planctomycetales bacterium
GGGCGCAACGCCACCGACGAGCTCCTGGCCAGCGGCTACGGCGGGCGCATCGTCCTCCTGGCCCGGCCACCGGGCTTCGGCCTGCCGGCGGGGAAGGCGGCGGTGGTGGAGCCCTGACGGCGCGGGGCGGGCTACCCTGGCAGCGGTCGACGCCCCGAGGGCGCCCCCGGCCCACTCCCCACCCCGCATGTCCGCCACCCTTGCCTGCCTGCTCCTCCTGACCCTCCAGGGAGAGGACGTCCGGCCCCCGGCGCCCCTGCCGCCGGTGCCGAGCCGGGCCCAGCTCCAGCGCCAGGCCCTGGAGACCTGCGCCTTCCTCCACTTCGGCATGAACACCTTCACCGGCCGGGAGTGGGGCACCGGCCAGGAGGATCCCGCCGTCTTCGCGCCGCGCAGCCTGGAGTGCCTCCAGTGGGTCCGGGTCTGCGCCGAGGCCGGCCTGCGGGGCATCGTCATCACTGCCAAGCACCACGACGGCTTCTGCCTGTGGCCGACGGCCACGACGGAGCACTGCATCCGGAACAGCCCCTGGCGGAACGGCCAGGCCGATCTCTTGAAGGAGCTGGCCAACGCCTGCAAGGCCTACGACCTGCGCCTCGGCGTGTACCTGTCGCCCTGGGACCGGAACGCGAGCTGCTACGGCACCGCGGAGTACAACGATTTCTACCTGGCCCAGCTCCGGGAGGTCCTGAGCGGCTACGGCCCCCTCTTCGAGGTCTGGTTCGACGGGGCCGGGGGCGAGGGGCCCGACGGCCGCCGCCAGGACTACGACTGGCCGGCCTTCTTCGCCCTGGTGGCGGAGCTCCAGCCCGGGGCGGTGATCTTCAGCGACGCCGGCCCGGGGCTGCGCTGGGTCGGCAACGAGGCGGGCGTGGCCGGGGAGACGAACTGGTGCCTGTTGCGCTGGCAGGAGTTCGCGCCGGGACACGCCCGGCCCGCCGAGCTGATGACCGGCCACGAGGACGGGACCGCCTGGGTGCCCGCTGAGGCCGACGTCTCCATCCGTCCGGGCTGGTTCTGGCACCCGGAGGAGGACGACCGGACGAAGAGCATCGACGAGCTCCTGGACATCTGGTACTCCTCCGTGGGCCGCAACGCCCTGCTCCTCCTGAACGTCCCCGTGGACCGGCGCGGGCTCGTGCCCGAGGCCGACGCCGAGCGCCTCCGGACCTGGCGCAAGATCCTGGACGCCACCTTCCACCGGAACCTGACCCGGGGCGCCCGGGCCACGGCCTCCAACGTCCGGGGGGGGGCACGCCGTTTCGCCGCGGCCCGGGCCCTGGACGGCCGGCCCGACACCTACTGGGCCACCGACGACGGCGTCACCAGCGCCGAGCTCCGGCTGGAGCTGCCCCGGCCGGTCCTGGCCAACCGCATCCTCCTCCGGGAGCACGTCGCCCTGGGCCAGCGGGTCCGGGCCTTCCGGGTCGAGGTCCGGGAGGACGGCACCTGGCGGCTCCTGGCCCGGGGGACGACCATCGGCATGAAGCGAGTCTTCCGGGTGCCGGTGGTCCGGGTCGAGGCCCTGCGGGTGGTGGTGGAGGACGCCCGGGCCTGCCCGACCCTGGCCGAGGTGGGCCTCCATGCCGCCCCCCCCCGGGTGCGCATCGAGCCGCCGGGGGCGGTCTTCCTGGAACGGGGCCGGGTGGAGCTGACCGCCGACTTCCCCGACGCCGAGATCCACTACCGGCTGGACGGCCAGGAGCCCGGTCTCGCGGATCCCCTGTACCGGGAGCCCCTGGAGCTGACGGCCGACGCCCGGCTCGTGGCCCGGGCCTTCCGCCAGGGCCGGAGCGAGTCCCTCTCGAGCCGGGCGGAGTTCCGGGTCCTGGAGGAGGAGGACCTGGTCCGGGGCGTGCGGCCGATGCCTGGGCTGCAGCCGGGTCTCGCCTGGCGGGCCCTGGAGGGCGCCGTGGACAAGGTGGCGGACCTGGCCCGGGCCCGGGTCGTGGCCCGGGGCCATTGCCGTGCCCCGGACCCGGCCCTGCGCACCCGCTCCGAGGACGCTGGCCTGATCTTCGAGGGTTTCCTGGAGGTGCCGGCCGATGGCCTCTACACCTTCGCCCTGCGCTGCGACGACGGCAGCGTCCTCTGGGTGGCCGGCCGCCGGGTGGTGGACGCCGACGGCCTCCACGGCCTGGAGGAACACCGGGGCCAGTCAGGCCTCCGGGCGGGGCTCCACCCCCTGCGCCTGGCCTGGTTCAACCACACCGGCGACGCGGGCCTGGAACTCCTCTGGCAGCCGCCGGGAAGCGAGGCTCTGGTGCCGGTGCCGCCGGAGCGTTTCCGGCGCCGTCCGGACTGAACCACCTTGACTCCCGCCCGGTGGCGCTTAGCGCCTGGGAAGGGCCGGGGCCGCCGGCGGATTGTCGCCGGCGCCACCACCCGAGGAGACGAAACGCGTGACCAAGGTTATCGAAGACCTGGCCGGTCCCGGGATCGGCAGCTACGACGAGCTCGAGAAGATCCTGCCCGGGGACTACCGCCCGCTCCTGGACCGCCGGGAGACCATGCGGGCCCTGTTCGCGGTGAAGCACTTCATCGAGGAGGGGTTGTGCCGGGAGCTCAACCTGCTGATGGTGCAGGTGCCCCTGATCGTCGACGTCCGCAGCGGCGTCAACGACCTCCTGGACCGGGACGGCTCCCGAACGCCGATCCAGTTCCACATCCGCAACGACCACGACCAGCATCCCATCGATGCCCAGGTGGTCCAGGCGGCCACCAAGTGGAAACGCATGGCCCTGCGCCAGTACGAGATGCAGCCCGGCGAGGGCCTGATGACGGACATGCGGGCCGTGCGCAAGGACTACTTCCTGGACCACGACCACAGCGCCTACGTGGACCAGTGGGACTGGGAGCTCGCCATGTCCCGGGAGCAGCGCAACCTGGAGTTCCTCACCGAGGTGGTGCGCCGCATCTGGAAGGTGCTCAAGGGCGCCGAGCAGTTCGCCCGGGCCGAGTTCCCGAAGCTCCAGGAGGGGCCCTACCCCGAGCTGCCCGAGGAGCTCACCTTCCTCCACGCCGAGGACCTCTACGACATGTACCCCGACCTGCCCCGGAAGCAGCGGGAGACGGAGATCCTCAAGCGCCATGGGGCGGTCTTCCTGTACGGCATCGGCTGGCCGCTGCCCAACGGCTACCCCCACGAGATGCGGGCCTCCGACTACGACGACTGGAGCACCGAGACCCGCTCCGCCGACGACCGGCCCATGCACGGCCTGAACGGGGACATCCTGGTCTGGAACCCGGTCACCCGGCGCCGGCACGAGCTGACCTCCATGGGCATCCGGGTGGACGCCGAGGCCCTGAAGCGCCAGCTCGAGATGTCCGGGCAGCTCGACTTCCTCCAGTACCCCTACCACCGGGCGATCCTCGAGGACCAGGTGCCCCTGAGCATCGGCGGCGGCATCGGCCAGTCCCGGACCTACATGCTGCTGCTGCGCAAGGCCCACCTGGGCGAGGTGAGCGTCTCGGTCTGGCCGGACGTGCTCAAGGAGATGTGCGCCCGGCGCAACATCCACGTCCTCGAGTAGTCGCCCGGCAGCCGGCCCGCGGGCTCAGCGGTCCTCGGGCCGGATGCCCATTCCGCTCCGATCCGGGTACGCCGGTCGCGCCGGCGGTTGCCAGTTGTGGGTCTCCAGCTCGTGGAGCACGTGCTGGATCGCCACCTCGAGCTGGGGGTCGCTCCCGTCCACCATCAGGGACGGGTCGTCCACCACCTCGATGTCCGGCTCGACGCCGTGGCCTTCCACGCCCCAGGTGCCGTCGGTCTCGTAGACGGCGAAGGTCGGCACCGTGATGCGCCCGCCGTCGATCAGGACCGGGTTGCCCGAGATACCCACCAGCCCGCCCCAGGTGCGGGTGCCGATGAGCTTGCCCAGCCCGGCCTGGCGGAAGTAGTAGGGGAAGGCGTCGCCCCCCGAACCGCTGGGGCCGTTGATGAGCATGCACTTCGGGCCCTGGTGGCTGTCCGGCGGCCAGCGCCAGTCCCGGCCGTCCCGGGTCGCCCAGAAGTTGGTCGCCGGCCGGTTCAGGAGCTCGATGAATCGCGTCGGGATCTGGCCGCCGGCGTTCCAGCGCTCGTCCACGATCAGGGCCTCCTTGCCGATCTGTCCGTAGAACTGGCGGAACAGCTCGGTCTGCCCGTCGATGCCGGTGCTCGGCACGTAGACGTAGCCGACCCGGCCATCCGTGGCCTCCTCGACCCGGCGCCGGTTGTCCTCGACCCAGGCCCGGAAGCGCAGGCGGGCCTCGCTGCCCACCGGCTCCACCAGGACCTCCCGGGCCTCGTCGTCCAGGACCGGGCGGCTGCTGACGGTGAGGACCACGGTGCGTCCGGCCTTGCTCTGGAAGGGCGCCCAGGGGTCCAGGGCCGGATCCAGGGGCATGCCGTCCACGGCCAGGAGCCAGTCCCCCTCGCGGACGTCCACGCCGGGGACCGCCAGCGGCCCCCGGGCATCCACGTCCCAGTCGGCGCCGCCGTAGATGCGGGTGATGCGGTAGGCGCCCTCCTCCAGGGCGAAGTCGCAGCCGAGCAGGCCGACCGACCGCCGGGCTGCCCGGTCGCCGTCGCCGCCACCCATGACGTAGGCATGCCCCACGTTCAGCTCGGCGACGAGGTGGCCGAGGACGTAGTCGAGGTCCTCCCGGGAGGCGCAGTGCTCCACCATGGGCAGGTAGCGCTCGCGCATGGCCTCCCAGTCCACGCCGTGCATGTTCGGGTCGTAGAACCAGTCCCGCTCCATGCGCCAGGCGTCCACGAACATCTGCCGCCACTCCCGCCGGGGGTCCACCCGCACCTCCATACCGCCGGTGCGTACGTCCTTGCCGGAGCCACCGGCGGTGGCGGGCCGGATGCTGGCCCGCCCGCCCCGAATCACCAGGAGCTTCTTGCCGTCGGCGCTGATGCGGAAGTTCACAGCCCCGGCCTGGACGGTCTTCTCCTCCTTCTTCTCGTCCTCGAGGTCGAAGAGGCGGATCCCGGTCCCCCGGCTCTCGCCGCCGGTGCCCAGGCGGGCGTACAGGAGCTGGTTCTTGTGGTTGACCGCCAGTCGCCCGAAGTTGCCCCGAGGCACGGGGAGCTGGAAGGAACGGGCCTCCAGGCCCTCGAGCTCGATCTCGACCCGGACGACCTTCCCGTTCTTCTTCCCGGCATCCGCGGCCGCCTCCTCCTCGGGCTCCTGGCTGCCGGTGGCGGTGCGCCGGCCCTCCATCGTGTAGGTGACGTCCTGGACCTCGATGGCGCCCTCGAGGCTGTCGTTCTCCAGGCGCACGGTCAGGGCGATCGCGGGCATGTCGGGCACCGACACCAGGGCCCGGAGCTCCCGGGCAGCCGGGTCCCAGACCCCGTCCTGCAGCTCCCCGCTCTGCAGTGGGGTCCGGATGTTGCCGGTCACCGTGGTCCCGGCAAGTCGCAGGTGCATGGTGAAGGGCAGACCCTCGGGGGGCATGGGATCGGGACCGTGGATGGTCCCCTCCCAGGTGCCGCTCACCGGGTCATCCGCCAGGGGGGGGGCGGGAGCGGCCGCATCCTCGGCCTCCTCCTCGGCTCCATTCTCCTCGGCTCCATTCTCCGCCTCCTGCTCCCCGCCGGCATCCTTCGCCTCGCCGTTCCACTCCTCCTCGTCGCTCTTCGGCAACCACGGCCAGGCCACGTCGCTGCGCAGCGGCGCGGCCACCAGCACCTCGCTGCCCCGGTACACGAAGGTCGTGTCCAGGTCCGAGTAGACCGGCTGGATGGCCCGGCTGCTCACCCAGAAGAGCCAGCGGCCCTTCCGGTCGAAGGTCGGTGAGCGCTCCCCGAACATCCCGCGGGTGACCTGGTGGCTCTCCCCGGTCTCCAGGTCGTGGAGGAAGACGGCCGAGCTGGGCTGGTCCTCCAGGGTGCGGGCATAGGCAAGCCAGTGGGAGTCCGGCGACCAGGAGACGCCGAAGGGCTGGCCGAAGGGGTCCCGGTCCACCTCCCGGAGCTCCTCCTTCTCCAGGTCGAAGAGGCGCAGGACACCGCCCTTGTCGGTGAAGGCGATCCAGCGGGAGTCCGGGGACCATGTGGGCCTCATGGGGAAGGTGCGCAGCCCGCTGGTGAGGGTGCGGGTCTCGCCCTTGCCGTCGGACTGGGCCAGGGTCAGCTGGTACTCGCCGCTCCGGTCGGAGAACCAGGCGATCCAGCGCCCGTCGGGGCTCCAGGCCGGATCCCGATCGGCGGCGCCGTCGCTCCGGGTCAGGTTCCGGGGCGGGCCGTGCTTTGCCGGCAGGGTCCAGATGTCGCCCCGGGCCTCCACCACGGCCCGCTTGCCCGTCGGCGAGATCTGCCACTCCTGGATGAACTCGGCCGCGTCCACGGTCCGGGGACGCACCTTCGCCGCGTCCCCGGGGACCCGGACCTCCACGACCCGGCTCTCCCGGGTGCCCAGGTCCAGGAGGCGCAGGTCGGGGCCGAGCTGGAAGACGATCTCGCCCTGGCCGTCGGGCCCCGGGCCGATGGCCGGCCAGTCCACGTCGTAGTCGGTGAAGAAGGTGACCTGCTCGCTACCGCCGCCATCCAGGTGGTGCACCCAGATGTTCCGGCGGTGGGCCGGCCCGGCGTCGGAGAGGTAGTAGAGGTCCCGGCCGTGCCACATGGGCAGGGTGTCGGTCCCGGCCCAGTCGGTGACCCGCCGGGCCTCGTGGGTGCGCAGGTGGAAAAGCCAGATGTCGCTGGCCAGGCCCCCCATGTAGCGCTTCCAGGTCCGGCCGTCCCGACTCGTGGGCGTGTAGGCCAGCCACTCGCCGTCGGGGCTGATGGCGCCGTCGTAGCCGTAGGGCACCGGCAGGGCCTCGGGCAGGCCGCCGGCGGCGCCGACCACGTACAGGCGGCTGATGCGCCAGGGCGACAGCCCCCCCCACTCGAAGAGCAGGCGCCCGTCCGGCGTCCAGTCGGACAGGGCCTCGGTCTCGGGATGGTGGGTGACCCGGGTCGGGATCCCCCCTTCCACCGGAATGGTGTAGAGGTCCCGGTTGCCCTCGTAGTTGCCCGTGAAGGCGATGGTGCCACCATCCGGGCTGAAGCGCGGGAACAGCTCCAGGCCCGGCGGGCTGGCCAGGGGGATCGCCGTCCCCCCATCCCGGGGCACCAGCCAGAGATCGTTGGCGTAGGTGAAGACGATCCGGGTGGCGGAGACGTCCGGGAAGCGCAGCATGCCGGCCGGCGGCTGACGCGTCCCGGCGGGCGGTTCCTGGGGTCCGGGAATCTCGGGTTGGCCGAGGCCGAACAGGAGAAGCAGGCAGGGCAGGAGAAGGGTGGGGG
>CAYMFV010000144.1:0-7285 GCA_964389745.1 uncultured Planctomycetales bacterium
TCCTGGACCTGCGCCGGCTCCGGGTCGCCGGCGAGCTGGACCTGGGAGAGGCGGTGCGGCCCCACGGCCTGGCCTTCGAGGAGGACGGCGCCGCCCTCTGGGTCACGGCCGAGGCCGCCGGCGAGCTCTGGCGCCTCTCCTTCCCCGAGGGCCGGGTCCTGGCCCGGGCCCGGACCGGCGCCCGGGTCAGCCACATGCTGGCCCTGGGGCCCCGGCACGCCTGGGTGGCCAGCATCGGCTCGGGCTCCGTCACACCGGTGGAGCGGGCCTCCGCCCGGGCCTTGCCGGCCCTGGCCACCGGCGCCGGCGCCGAGGGCCTGGCACTGGAGGCCGACGGCCGGCGCCTGTGGGTGGGCAACCGGGAGGCGGACACCGTGATCGTCCTGGACACTGCCAGCCGCCGGATCCTGCGCACCCTGGCGTGCTCCGGCTTCCCGATCCGGGTGACCCTGGCCGAGGCCCGGGGCCTGGCCCTGGTCTCCTGCCCCCGGGACGGGGACGTCAAGGCCTTTGCCCTGGCCGACGGCGCCCTCCGGGGGCGGATCCCCTGCGGCCGGGAGGCCGCCGCCGGCGCCGGGGAACGTCTCTTCGGCGAGCGCTTCGGCAAGAGCCCGACGCCCATCGGCATGGTCCTGGACGGCAGCGGCCGCTGGCTCCTGGTGGCCCTGGCCAACGCCGACGCCGTGGCCATGGTGGACCTGGAGCGACTCCAGGTGCAGGCCTACCTGGAGACCGGCCCGGAACCCGACGGCATGGCCTGGCTGCCCCCGGGGCCCTGAGTCCCGGATGCCCGTCCGGCCCGGCCTTCAGGCCCGGCGGCCCTTCCGGGAACGGGTCGGGTCGGCGCTGGCCAGGTAGATCTTCACCTGGTTGCGGCCGGCGTGCTTGGCCCAGTACATGGCCTTGTCGGCCTGCTGGACCAGCTCCATGGCGTCCTCCCGGTCCGGCCCCTCGGTGGCCGCGGCCCCGAAGGAGGCCGTGATCCGCAGCTTCCGCCCGTCGCCGAGCTGGAGGATGTGTCCGGCCAGACCCTCCCGGCAGCGCTCGGCCACGTCCGCGGTCTGCACCAGGTCGGCGCCGGGCAGGACCAGGAGGAACTCCTCCCCGCCCCAGCGGCCCACCACGTCCCCCCCCCGGACGATGCCGCGGAGGGCGTCGGCCACATGGCGCAGGACCCGGTCCCCGGTCTGGTGCCCGTAGAGGTCGTTGATCTTCTTGAAGTGGTCCAGGTCGGCGATCGCCACACCGAGGGGCTGGCGCTCCCGGCGGGTCCGGTCCTCGTCCCGGCGCAGGATCTCCAGGAGGGCCCGGCGGTTCGGGAGGTCGGTGAGCTGGTCGGTGAGTGCCAGGCGCTGGTGGGCCTGGCGGGCCAGGATGAGCTGCCGGGACAGGTCCAGGGTGCGCTCCCCGGCGTGCAGTCGGGCCCGGAGCTCCCCGGCCTGGAAGGGCTTGGCGATGAAGTCGTCGGCCCCGGCCTCGATGCCCGCGGCCAGGTCGTCGACGCTGGTCCGGGCAGTGAGGAGGATGACGTAGACCGGGTTCTCCAGCCCCGCCCGGCTGGACTGGATCCGCCGGCACAGCTCCAGGCCGTCCATGCCGGGCATCATCCAGTCGGTGATGACCATGTCCACGCCGCCGAGGCTGAACTCCTCCCAGGCTTCCTGGCCATCGCGGGTGGCCATCACCTGGTGCCCCCATTTCTCCAGTGTGCGCTGCAGCATCCGGCGGGACACCGGGTCGTCTTCGGCGATGAGGATCCGCATGCCGGCAGGAAGGGAGGGGACGGCGAGCGGCCGGAGAAGGGCCACCGGAACTTTATCGGCCGGCTTCCCGGCCTCGCTGAAGGCCTCCTGGAGCGTATCCTCCTCGGAGATGGCCTGCACCTTCCGCTCCCGGTGGCTCCTGCCCCTGCTCCTCGCACCGGCTCTGGCCTGCAGCGGTGGCGAGGACGCGCCGGCCCCCGAGGCCCCCGGCCGGCCTTCGCCGGTGGCTGGAGAGCACCTCGAGACGACACCAGCGCTGCCACCGGAGCCGGCCGCCGCCGCTGCCGCCTGGCAGGGCCGCATCGAGGGGGCGCTCCTGGTGCTGGAGGCCCGGTCTGCCCCCGGGGGAGGTTGGCTCCTCGCCACCCCCGAGGCGTCGGCCTGGCAGCTGCGCCGGCACCGCCGGGAGGGCGGGACGGAGGTCCTGGACCTGCGCCTGGGCGAGGGCCTGACGGCCCGGGACCTGCGCCTGCGCCTGGTCCTCCGGCCGGAGGCCGCCACCCTGGAGGGGGAGGCCCTGGCCGGGATCCGGCGCCTGACGGTGCGGCTGACCCGCCGCTGACCCTGGCGGCCGCCGTATCCTGCCGCCCATGCGTTCCGGACGCCTCGCCCCCGTCCTGTGCACCTTCGCCGCCCTCGCGTGCGGCAGCCATGCCCTCCGGGTCCCCCAGGAGCCCGGCCCGACCCCGGCCGGCGGCCAGGAGGCGGCCTTGCCCCCGGTCCTGGCCCTGCCACGGACACCGGCCCCCTCCCCGGACGGCACCCGCGTGGCCTTCGGTCATCAGGGCGACATCTGGGTGGCCTCCCTGGCGGACGGGATCGCCACCCGGATCACCGCCCACGACGCCTACGAGACCACGCCGAAGTGGTCCCCCGATGGCCAGTGGCTGGCCTTCGTCTCCACCCGGCATGGCAACCCGGACGTCTTCCTGGTGCCGGCCGTGGGCGGGGCGCCCCGGCGCCTCACCTGGCACTCCGAGGGGGAGGCGGTGCACGGCTGGATCGATCGGGACCGGGTGCTCATCGGCGCCACCCGGGAGCGGCGCTACTCCCGGCGGGGCCGGGGCGCCTGGGTGGCCTGGCGGGACGGCCGCACGCCGACCCTCCTGGGCGACTGGCCCATGCAGCGTCCGGCCCTGTCGCCGGACGGCCGCTGGCTGGCCTACGAGCGCGGCCACGGGGACCCCCGGCGCCGGGGCTACCGGGGTTCGGCGGCCAGCGCCCTGTGGCTCTACGACCGGAAACGGGACGAGCACCGGCCCCTGACCGAGGGCTACCGGGGCAACGACCTGGAGCCCATGTGGAACGGGGACGGGGAGACCCTCTACTTCCTCTCGGACCGGCCCTGCCCCGGCAACGAGGAGGGCCGGGACCTGGGCCTGTGGCGTGTCCCCCGAGGGGGGGGGGAGCCGGAGCTGGTCTACCACCCGGGCGGTCGCTCCCTGCGCAACCCGGATATCAGCCGGGACGGCCGGGTGGTGACGGCCGAGCTGGACGACGGTCTGGTGGTGATCGACACGGCCACCGGGGCGGCCCGTCCCCTGGCGGTCCGGGGCAGCTACGACCCCTCGGATCCCGAGATCGAGGACGTGACCGTGGACCGGGCCGACGGCGACCTGGCCGTGTCCCCCGACGGCGAGTCGGTGGCCTTCGTGGCCCAGGGCGACATCTTCGTCCTGCGCAAGCACGACGAGATCCGCCGGGTGGCCCGGGTGACCCGGGATCCGGCCCCGGACTCGAACCCCGTCTGGAGCGAGGACGGCCACACCCTCTACTTCCTGAGCGAGCGGGACGGCAATGCCGAGATCTACCGGGTCCGGCCCGAGAACTGGGTGCCGCCGAAGGAGGAGCCGGAGGAGGAGGAGAAAGCGGAGCCGAAGGCCGAGGAGAAGGCCGAGGAGAAGGCCGAGGAGCCGGGAGAGGAGAAGGCCGAGCCGGAGCAGGCGAAGGAAGAGCAGGAGGAGCAGGAAGAGGAGGAGGTCGAAGAGGAGGAGCCCGAGATCTGGCCCTTCTACCGCAAGCAGGAGTTCCGCATCGAGCGTCTCACCGAGACGCCCGAGGACGAGAGCGCCCTCTCCCTCTCCCCGGACTTCCAGCACGCCGCCTGGGTGGTGGGGGCCGGCCGCCTGGTGGTGGGTGACCCGGAGAGCTTCACCGTCGCCCGCACCGTCACCGACGGCTTCGAGGCGCCGGCCTACGAGTGGTCCCCGGACTCCCGGTGGCTGGCCTGGTCCCAACCGGACGACGACTTCAACTACGAGGTCTGGCTGGCCCGGGCGGTCCTGAAGGAGGGCGAGAAGGAGGAGACGCCTGGGGTCCGGCCGGTGAACGTCTCCCGGCACCCGGACGACGACACCGACCCCCACTGGTCTCCCGACGGCCGTCTCCTGGTCTGGACCGGACGGCGCATGCTCAACGACGAGACCGACGTCTGGATGGCCTTCCTGCGCAAGGCGGACTGGGAGCGGAATGAACGGGAGCGCCTGGAGGCCCAGGAGGCCCGGGAGAAGGCCGCCGAGAAGAAGAAGAAGAAGAAGAAGGAGGACGACGACGGGAAGAAGCCGGAGCCGGTGCTGGTGGACCTCCAGGATCTGCACCGGCGGGTCCGCCGTGTGACCCGGCGGGAGGGCAACGAGGCGGCCCTGGGCTTCGACGCCGGGTCCCGGAACGTCTACTTCAACGCTACCGTCGGGACCCGACTGACCACCGACAGCGAGGCCGAGACGGGCTTCTTCCAGGTGGACGTGTACGAGGGCGAGGAGGAGCGCCTGGAGTCCCAGCCGATTGCCTCCCTGGTCCGCCATGGCAAGGAGATCCTCTACCTCAAGGGCGGCAAGGTGGTGGGCCGGGAGAGCAAGGCCACCGAGTACCCCTTCCGCCTGCGCTTCCACCGGGATCGGCGGGCCTTCCGGCGGGCCGTCCTGGAGCAGGCCTGGCGGGCCCTGGACCGCTTCTTCTACGACCCGAGCTTCCACAGCCACGACTGGGCCGCCTCCCTGGCCAGGTGGGAGCCCCTGGCCCTGGCGGCCTCCACGCCCGAGGACTTCGCCAGCACCGTCAACTGGATGCTCGGCGAGATGAACGCCAGCCACATGGGCTTCTACGGGGGTGGCCGCAGCCGGGCCGCCCGGCAGGAGGAGACGGTCACGGCCAGCCTCGGGGTGATCTGGGACGAGGACTTCCCGGGACCCGGCCGACGGGTCCGGGAGGTGCTCCCGGAGATGCCCGCCAGCCGGGAGGACAGCCGCCTGCAACCCGGGGACGTGGTCCTGGCGGTGGACGGCGAGGCCTACGAGCCCGGGGACAACTGGTACCGGCTGATGGCCGACCGGGTGGAGGAGGAGACCCGCCTCCGGGTCCGGGGCGCCGACGGCAGCGAGCGGGAGGTCTTCATCCGGCCGGCGGGGCTTCCGGAGCTGCGCCAGGCCCTCTACCGGCGCTTCGTGCTCCGGGCCCGGCAGCAGGTGGAGGCTGCTTCCGGCGGGCGCCTGGGCTACGTCCACGTCGAGGCCATGGGCACCGGCAGCCTGCTGGACTTCGAGCGGGAGCTCTACGAGGCCGGCCACGGCAAGGAGGTGCTCCTCATCGACGTCCGGGAGAACGGCGGCGGCTGGACCACGGACATGGTCCTGACCATGCTCACGGCGCCGCGGCACGCGATCACCGTGCCACGGGGGGGGGCGAGGGCTATCCCCAGGGCCGGCGCATCTTCGCCGCCTGGGAGAAGCCGGTGGTGGTGCTGTGCAACGAGAACTCCTACAGCAACGCCGAGATCTTCTCCTGGGCCATCAAGACCATCGGCCGGGGGCCCCTGGTCGGCAAGCAGACCTTCGGTGCGGTCATCTCCACCGGCGGCAAGACCCTCCTGGACGGCTCCTTCGTGCGCCTGCCCTTCCGGGGCTGGTACGTCAACGACGCCGCCCACACGAACATGGAGCTGCACGGCTGCGAGCCGGACTACCTGGTGGAGAACCTGCCCGGGGACTACCCGGTGGAGCGGGACCGGCAGCTCGAGAAGGCCATCGAGGTGGGTCTGGAGCAGATCGGCGGCTGAGTCAGCCCGCCGCCAGGATCCGGTCGGCCAGCTCCTCCAGGTCCCGGGCCTGCACCGCCAGGGGCAGCCCCGCCGGCTCCGCCGTGCCGTAACGGGCCACGAAGCCGAGGGCGAAGCCAAGCTGGCCGGCCGGGTCCAGGTCGTACTCCCGGGAGAAGGAGACGTGGAGGATGCTCTCCGGCGGCCCGCCCAGGGCGGCCAGGGCGGCGCCCCAGTGGGCCGGCGCCGGCTTGTAGGAGCGGACCTCCTCGGAGGACACGAAGAGGGCGATCGGCACGCCCCGGAAATGCTTGTGGGCCACCAGGCGCAGGACCTGGGCGTCGCAGTTGGAGAGCAGACCCACGGGCAGGCGGGCGGCGAGCCGGGCCAGGGCCTCCCGGGCCTCGGGGAAGGCCGGCCAGCCGAGCTGTCCGGCGGCGAAGGCCCGGCGCTCGGCGGGGGTCAGCTCCACCCCCAGGAGCCGCTGGCAGGCCAGGTCGAGGGACTCGCCGAGGATGCGCTCGTAGGAGCGGAAGGCGCCGGCCTGGAGCTCCCGCTCCACCTGGCCCCGGAGCTCCACCAGCTCGGGGATGCGGGCCTCGTGCCGGCGCAGGGAGGGGAACTGCTCGAGGACCCGCTGCTGGCCGCCCTGCCAGTCCAGCAGCGTGCCGAAGCAGTCGAAGGTGACGGCGTGCCAGGGCAGGTTCATCGGGGCGGGCCGGTGGCGGGACGCCGGGCCATGGCGGTGACGACGATGGGGGAGAAGAAGCGCGTCTCCGGGTTCCGAGAGCGCTCGGCCCACTCGGCCAGGAAGCGCTCCCGGTCCTCGGGGCGCATGCAGCCGGCGGCCACGAAGCGCCGGGTGAAGGACGGGAAGAAGCGGTCGGCCCAGACGAAGGCCGGTTCCCCGGGGCCGCCGGCCACGACCGTGCAACGATAGTCCTCCAGGACCAGGCCGGCCCGGGGCAGGAGACCGGGCAGCCGGGCGCCCACCCAGGGGTCGCCCCCCCCCTGGCGGTAGAAGGCCCGGACCGCGGCCACGGCGGCCTGGAAGCCCGGGCTCTCGGGGAAGAGGCTGAGGCCTTCGTGGTTGTAGTCCTGGACCAGGAGCAGCCCGCCAGGGCGCAGGTTGCGGGCCAGGCGGGCGAGGATGGCGCCCGGGTCCGGCGGGAAGGAGAGGACCCAGCGCAGCCAGATCAGGTCGAAGTGCCCCTCCGGGAGGGCCACCGTCGCCAGGTCCCCCTGGACCAGGCGCACCTCCGGAAGGCCCCGGGCCTCCAGGTGGCGCCGGGCCTCGGCGAGCATGGCCTCCTCCCGGTCCACGCCCCAGGCCTCGCCCTCCGGGCCGACCCGTTCCCGGAGCTCGGCCAGGACCAGGCCGGGCCCGCAGCCGGCGTCCAGGACCCGCCAGCCCCGGGCGACGCCGGCCCGGTCGAAGGCCTCCCGGGCCACCTCGCCCCAGACCTCGTGCTGGTGGCGGAGCCGGTCC